>CAZMNS010000071.1:0-4408 GCA_964567705.1 uncultured Gammaproteobacteria bacterium
TTTTTTAAACCAAGTCATTTGACGCTTGGCATATTGATGTATTTTTGTTTGTAGGGTTTTAATTAGTTGATATTTACTAAAACCTTGAGTAAGATAATCAGCTATTATTGAGTATTCTAATCCTAGCTGTTTTAATCTTTTGATAGTGGCTCCTTTTTTTAATAAATCTTCTACCTCTTTAATCATTCCTTGATCAAGTCTAGAAAAAACTCGAGAGTCAATTTTTAAATTTATAACTGGCCGGGGGGCAGTTAAACCAATTTTTAAAACATTAAAATTTTGAGATTTGAGGCTTGAGATTTGAGGTTTACTTGCGTATGGATACATAGATAAAACCTCAATAGAGCGGAGTAGACGTCTTGGATTTTTTCTATCAGAATTATTCATCTGCTCCCATCTACTAGAGGAGAGTGCTTGTAATTTATTTTGCAACTCTTCTAAAGATAATTTCTCTAATTTTTTTCTTAAATCTTTATTTACGGGAGCTGCTAAATTATCAAACCCTTCTAAAAATGCTCTTACATAATACCCTGTCCCTCCTACTACAATTGGCAGTTTTCCTTTTTTAGAGACTTTACTAACCTTAAGAGTTGCATCATTAACATAATCATAAACAGTATATTGAACACTTGGATCAACCACATCATACATCCAAACCTTTGTCCCATCTATCTCCCAATATTTTTTTTGCCTTTTTACTTTTAACTTTTTACTTGGGTACTTACCTGTTCCTACATCTAAGCCCCTATAAACTTGTCTCGAATCAGCAGAAATTAGCTCTCCATTAAATTTTTTAGCTAGATCTAGCGCTAAATCAGTTTTGCCAGTTGCAGTAGGTCCAAGAATTACCAATACTTTTTTCATTAAGTTTTTATATCCCAAAAAATTCTTATGAAAAGTAATATTAGTATAAAGTTACTTAATGCATTAATCCAAAAAAGATAGCCTAAATTACCGCTATTATAGTCAAATAAAAATTGGCTATAGTTTAATGGATAGACAAACTGATGCAAAAGGTTAGTTAGAATAATAAGTAAGATATTTATAATCCAAGCAGAAGATGTTAATTTTTTATAACTTATTAGGGGAATTAAAAGTAAAAACCAAAGTAAGTATTGATGAGATAAAACTTTAGAAAATATTAAAAAAATTAATAAAATTGATATTGGTATTCTGATATCAAATGTCTTTAAAATATTTTTACTCTTAACAATCCAAACGTAGAATAGTCCTACTGGTAAGAACCAAATGTAGTTATAAAACCACAATGGCAACAACCAATCTTTCTCTGATAAACCATTGATTCCAAAAGCGCTAATAAGATCCGGATATAAGTTTTTAGCTATTAAAGAAATCAGAGTTAAGATAGTTGCCCAGATACTTTCTGTATGGACAGGTTTTAAAGCATGAAAATTTAAACTGTATTGGAAATTTTCTAAACTAATTTGGAACAAAAACAAATAAACTATAAGTAAGCTAAGGATACTGACAAAATAAGTAGTTAGTAATTTAACTGCAGTTTTCAGGTTATTTTTTTTAAGAACTATTAACAATAAATATGGCAAAAAGATTACTGGATATACTTTTACTAAAGTAGCGCAAGCAAGCACAAAAATAGAGCTAAAGTATTTTTCTTTTTGGAAAAAATAAAAAGAGATTATAGTTAGTAACACAACTAATAAATCAAATCTAAAAAATAAAATAGGTCCAATTGATAATAAAATTAAAGATAAAATTACAATATTTTTAAGGCTTGTTACTTTTAAAATGAAGTAAGCTATAAGTAGAATTAAAACTAGATTAATAACTGTAAATCCAAAGATATAACTCTGCAGAGATTCTTCAATTAAAAATACTGGACTGGCGGCTATAAATAAAAGTATTGCCCCAGGCAAATGTTCATTTCCCTTAAAATTAGCTAAATTAAGATTATGGTAAAAATAGCTTGCTCTATTAAAATAAACATAAGTATCAGTTGAAATATGTCCAAACCAAGCTGGCAAACTCGCTTGGAATAATAGAAAAACAAGGATTAAAAATAACAAAGACCAGATCAGAAATTTCTTAAATATCATAACTCTAAGATCATAACTCATTAGCCTCCCAGATTGAATATTTCTTAATTTTGTTTTAAATTGTCTGAAGTGAATAAGATCACTGCATTTTTTATATTTGCCTTACTTATTAGACTCCTCCTAGCAACACTGCCAGGAATGATGATTGACATGACAGCTTGGTTTGCTTGGGCAGTAAGATTAAATGAGGAAGGATTTATTAACTTTTATTCTGATGCGATCTGGACAAATTATTCACCTGGATATTTATATATCTTAGCAGTGCTAGATTTTATTAGAACTACTCTTAATTTTAATGAAAATTATTTTTACTTCCTTCTAAAGATTCCAGCAATAATTGCTGATTTAATTTTAGCTTATTTAGTCTTAAAGTTATTTCTAAAAAATGAATCTCAGCAGACTAAGAGTCCACTGTTTCTTTCAGAAAATGCTTCTTTCGTGGCCTTCATCCATGAACTGAAGTTCATGGTTTTCGGCACACAAAATAAAATTAGTAAAAAGCTTTCTTTAATTGCTACAGCTCTAATCTTATTTAACCCAGCAATTGTTTTTAATAGTAGTGTTTGGGGACAAATTGAATCCATCTTAACCTTATTTTTGTATTTAAGTATTTACTTTTTAACCCTGAATAAACCCCTACTTTCTTCAATTTTTATTGCGTTAGCAATTTTGATTAAACCTCAAGCAATTGCTTTAACTCCTGTTTATTTATTCTATTTATTTAGACATCCCGATATTAGAACTTTTGCAAAACTTACAGTACCTGCTTTAACTTTGATATTTATTTTGTCTTTGCCATTTTTCTCTACAAATCCATATGAGGGAATTGGAAAATTATTACTTAAAATGATTGATGATTATCCTTTCATTAGCCTTTTTGCTTATAATTTTTGGGGTATAATTGGATTTTGGATAAACGATTCTACTTCTTTTCAATCTCTTTCTTATAAAACCTGGGGGTATTTATTATTAGTGTTTTATTGGCTTGTTATTATTTATTTTTATCTTAAAAAGGGCATATCTTTATTTAGTATTGGACTTTTTGCTCTACTTAGCTTTTTTTTCTTGCCAACAAGAGCTCATGAAAGATATCTTTATCCTGCTCTTTTATTTTTGCTGATAGTTGCCTTTCAGACAAAAAATAAATTATTAATTTTTTTGTATTTAATCTTATCTTTAATCCATTTACTTAATCTTTATTATGTATATGTGTATTACAATGAATTTTATCTGAATTTAGATAAATTTTTATACTCACCTACTATTTATAATTTTTTAAATGACTATTCAAAATTAGTGTCTTTATTTTCCACCCTCACTTTTTTAGCTATTTCAGTTATTATTTTAAAAGTAAAGTATGTTAAAGAATAAATTTTCCACAAAGCAAATTTTAATTTTTTTTATTTTAGTAAGTATCGTCTTTCGTTTTTTTAGGTTTGATTACCCGAATGCTTATGTTTTTGATGAGGTTTATCATGCCTTCACTGCTAAAGAGTATTTAAAAGGTAATAAGGAGGCGTGGGAGTGGTGGACTCAACCTCCTCCTAGTGTTGCCTATGAGTGGACCCACCCACCTTTAGCTAAAGAGATTATGACTGCATCTATGTTTATAGTTGGTTCAGAAGATGCTTGGGTCTGGAGACTACCAGGAGTAATTTTAGGCATAATTTCTGTTTATTTAGTCTATAAAATTGCCTTAGAGCTTTTTAAAAGCGAAAAAGTAGCTTTACTTTCGGCATTTATTTATTCTTTAGATGGATTAAATTTTGTTCAATCAAGGGTAGGGATGAATGATATTTATCTTATTACTTTTACACTTGCAACTCTTTTAGCTTATTTTAAAAAACATTTTTTTATCTCTGCTATATTTTTAGGACTAGCACTTTCTAGTAAATGGACTGGGATTTACCTTCTGAGTTTATTAGGGATCTTACTAATATTAAATAGACAATTCATAAAGATTCCCTACTTCCTTTTAATCCCGCCATTAATTTATCTTCTAACCTATATTCCTTTTTTTGCTGTAGGACATAATTTTGAGCAATTTATTAATTTTGAAGCATTAATTAAGTGTCAGTTAATCAGAGATGATCCATGTCCATACCCTTACGCTCTGCAAAACCAAATGTTAAGTTATCACACTAACCTTAAAGCTTCTCATGATTACACTTCTCCTTGGTGGTCTTGGCCATTAAATTTATATCCTGTTTGGTATTATGTAGAATATTTAGATAATAAAATTGCTAATATTTTTGCCTCAGGAAACCCTATTATTTTTTGGGCCGGAGCTTTAGCAATTATTTTAACTGTCTGGGATTTTATTAAATCTAGAT
>CAZMNS010000072.1:0-4391 GCA_964567705.1 uncultured Gammaproteobacteria bacterium
GTCGAGTCAAGGTTTCAACTTACGCAAATTCTGATTTGCTTCAGTTTACATCTGACTCTCCTCTTCAAAATCGTATAGTGATTTTGAAAAGAAACTCTTTAAGCAAAGAACCGGAAAATTGTATCAAAGCTGACAACTAGAATCAATCCTATTTATGATATATTTATTTTGATGAATCTCTCAAACCAGAATATAGCTAAGCTTTTAAAATCTATTGCTACAGCGCTAATTTTAAAAAAGGAGAATTTATTTAAGATCAGAGCATACGAGAATGCAGCTTCTGCTATTGAACACTCAACAGCTGAGGTAAAAGATTTGTGGGATGAAGGTAAGCTTGATCAGATTCCTGGAGTGGGAAAAAATATCCAAGAACATTTAACCGAGCTTTTTAAAAGAGGTGAAGTTAAACATTTTGAAGATTTAAAAAAGGGGATTGATCCTGTAGTTTTTGATTTGATTAATATTTCTGGGATTGGACCTAAAACAGCCTTAGAGTTAGCAAATTTTGGCATAAAAAGCTTAGATGATCTTAAAACTAAACTAGAAAATGGAGAACTAGTTAAATTAGGTTTTTCAGAAAAACTTGCTTCTAAAATAAGCTCAAGTTTAGATGAATTTTCTAAAAAAGGAGATAGATTACTTCTTCCTTATGCATCTGCTCAAGCTGATAGGATATTAGAATACTTAAATAAAAACAAATCTATAATTAGTGCAAATCCACTAGGAAGTCTAAGAAGGCAGGTAGCAACTGTAGGAGATTTAGATTTTGCTGCTAGCTCAAGTGAGCCTAAAAAAGTTATTGAGTATTTTGTAAAAATGCCAGGAGTATCCAGAGTAGTTGATCAAGGAGAAAATAGTGCCACTGTAATTTTAGACTCTAATTTACAAGTAGATTTATTAGTTGGCAAGCCTGAAAGTTTCGGAGCACTCCTACAACATTTTACTGGCTCAAAACAGCACAATATTCACCTAAGAAGCTTTGCAGAAAGGAAAGGATTATCTTTGAGTGAATATGGCGTCAAAAGGGTTAAATCAGGGCAAATTATTGCTACTAAAACTGAGGAGGAGTTATACAGGATATTGGGGATGGATACTCCTGCTCCAGAGATAAGAGAAGATACTGGAGAAATTGAGGCAGCACTAAATAAAAAAATTCCAAAACTGGTAGAGTTTAAAGATATTAAAGGAGATTTGCATCTTCACTCTAACTTTCCTATAGAACCATCTCATGATGCTGGAGCAAATTCTATAGAAGAGATTGTTAAAAAAGCACAGCAATTAGGTTACAAATATATTGGGGTCTCCGATCACTCTCCTGCTATGAGCACTCACAGTGAGGAACAAATAGCCTCACTGATAGAAAAGAGGACAAAACTTATTCAAAAAATAAGACAGAGTAATAAAAGTATTCATATACTAAATGGGCTTGAGATAGATATTTTAGGAGATGGATCTTTAAGCGTCCCTGATCAAGTTTTAGCCACACTTGATTACACTGTTGCTGGAGTTCATTCAGGTCATCGTGGCAGTAAGGAAGTTTTAACGAAAAGAATTCTAAAAGCCCTGATGAGTCCATATGTAGATATTTTAGCTCATCCTACAGGAAGACTTTTAAATGAAAGAGAGTCTTATGATGCAGATTGGGAAGCAATTTTTAAACTTGCAGCTGAGAAGAAAAAGCTCCTTGAGATTAATGGATTTTATAACAGGCTTGATTTACGAGATGATCTAGTAAGACAGGCTAAAAATTTTGGTGTTAAGTTTATTATAAACACTGATTCTCACCAAATTGATCAGATGGATAATATGAGGTATGGAGTCTCAGTTGCCAGGCGTGGTTGGGCAGAAGCAGAAGAGATAATTAATACTTGGGACTGGAAAGATTTAGCAAAATGGTTTAATATTTAATAGATGAATCCTTTATATATTATTGGTGGTGTATTACTTTTAACTCTAGGTTGGTTACTAGTGACCTATAACTCACTTGTTACTTTAAGAAATAGAGTGAAAGAAGCTTGGAGTCAGATTGATGTTCAGCTAAAAAGACGGGCTTCTTTGATCCCAAATTTAGTAGAAACTGTTAAAGGTTATGCTAAACACGAAAAAGATCTTTTAGAAAATGTAACTAAAGCTAGAGCAGCTATGGTTGGTGCTAAAAACCCCCATGAAAAGGCTGCTGCTAACGATATGCTTACAGGAGCGCTAAAATCTTTATTTGCTGTTGCAGAAGGATACCCTGATCTAAAAGCTTCAGAAAATTTTAAAGCATTACAAGATGAGCTATCTGACACAGAGACGAAAATTGCTGCTTCCAGGCAGTTTTACAACACAAATGTGCTAGATTTAAATAACTCTTTGGAAACTGTCCCCTCAGCTTGGGTAGGAGCAATGTTTAATTTTAGTAAGGAAGATTTCTTCAAAGCAACTGAGGAAGAGAAAAAAGATATAGAAGTTAAATTCTAATTCCCCTAATTTGTGAAATTCCAGTTTAAAGTTACTTTTAAAAAATCCTCATTTGGTGGTAATGGTGGAAAAGGGGTTTTTGCCAAAGAAAATATTAAAAAAGGAGAAATAATAGAAGTTGCTCCGATTATTATTTTAGAGTTTAAAGAGTTAGTAGATACTAAGTGGAATGCCCTTTTTGATTATTACTTCTGGATGGATGATTTTGTAGTGTTAGCTTTAGGCTATGGATCTTTATATAACCATTCAGAAAATCCTAATGCAAAATATTCTATAGATAAGAAAAAAAGAGAGATAAAATTTACTGCTATCAAGGATATTAAAAAAGGTGAGGAGCTATTTTTTAACTATAGAGGAAAATCAGATTCTAAAATTCCACTCTGGTTTGAGAGGAAAAAGGCGTAGAAGTTAGGATTGAAGCTCTCTTGACACCTCATAGTAAATAATATAACATTACGTTATGCCAGAAAAATGTGAGGCCTCGTTGCCTTATATAAGAACAAAACCAGGTTCTCAAAGGATCGTGTATAACCTTGATGGACGAAGAATTGACTTAGGTCCTGGAGTTGTAGATTCAGCGGAACAGGGAGAAATAGACTTAAGCTGTCAAAGATGCCCATTAATAAAAGGAATCTTTCAAGGAGAAGGAATGGGATATGCTGCAATCAATCAAGCCAAAAGAGAAGCTGTAGCTTTTCTAAGAGAACATTGTGATAAATGGGCAGCTAAGGTTGAGCGAGAAAGAAGACTTGGTTTTCAAATACCAGATACTCCACCGGATAGTTTTCTCCCATCCTATTAGAATAATTAAGCGATTCTACATCAATTATTTTGCCACACCCAGATTTGGTTATGTTAAAATGTGCACATATGGCTACAGTAAATACTGCTTGGGACCATGTAGGGCAAAATATTTTTAAAACTTGGGTTATTATGTTTTTATTCTCCCTATTTTTTGTGGGAGTAGTTTATGTAATAGGTAAAGGAGCAGGTTTTGGTGAAGTTGGAGGGTTAGGACTAGTGGGGTTTGCTTTAATTATGGCTGGTATAATGAATTTTATCTCATACTTCTTCTCAGATAAAATAGTCTTAAGTATTTCTGGAGCTAAGAGAATTGATGAGAAGTCCAACAAAGAAATTTATAGATTGGTAGAAAATTTATGTATCGCCTCAGGTTTGCCTACCCCTAAGATTTATATTTTAGAAGACTCTGCTCCTAATGCTTTTGCAACAGGGAGGGATCCAAAACATGCTGCTATTGCTTTTACAACAGGGATTTTGCAAAAGCTAAGTAAACAAGAGTTAGAAGGAGTTATTGCCCATGAGTTGTCTCATGTAGGAAATAGGGATACATTAGTTATGACCGTAGTTTCAGTTTTGGTTGGGACTTTAGCTTTAGTATCTGATATGTTTTTAAGGTCAATGTGGTATGGTTCTGCAATGCAGAATGGTGGTCATGATAGAGACAGTGATAGCAAAGGAAATCAAATATTTGCTATTTTAGCCATAGTAGCGGCAATTTTAGCACCTATTGTAGCAACATTAATCCAGTTAGCAGTTTCCAGAAGAAGAGAATTTTTAGCTGATGCTTCTGGAGTACTTTTAACCAGGTATCCAGAAGGATTAGCTCAGGCTTTGATTAAAATTTCAGGAGATAAAGAGCCTCTTGAAGCTGCCAATAGAGGTACAGCACATCTTTATATTGTTAACCCTCTGAAGGGTAGTTCTGCTGTAGGTTGGTTTGCTAATCTTTTTAACACCCACCCACCAATTGAGGCCAGAGTTAAAGCTTTGCAAGAGATGGAAGGAAAAGTTTAATGCACTCTTATCAAACAGTCAAGTTAGTTATATAATCCTCCCATGGCTTTAACTAAAGATCAGGTAAAACATGTTTCTAAACTAGCAAATCTTCCTTTAACAGACCAAGA
>CAZMNS010000073.1:0-248 GCA_964567705.1 uncultured Gammaproteobacteria bacterium
AAGACAGTTCTATTAGAGATAATAGTTTTAAGTAAGTTGTTCATATCAGGTTTGATTTAAATCCTATCTTTACTATACACTGGATTAATGTTCTCTTTCAAAACCTTTTCAAAATTAGCTGTCAACACTGCTCTTGGAATTATACTCGTGGTTATCTGGTTGCAGTTTGTAAATATCAATGAGATATTTAAGATTTTAAAACAGGTTAAGATTCAATACGCTGCACTGCTTTTTTTATTTTTCTTTAT
>CAZMNS010000073.1:258-4373 GCA_964567705.1 uncultured Gammaproteobacteria bacterium
CTACTGTTTTTAGAAGCTTAAGGTTAAAAATACTTCTTAGTAATTTTAAATTAGAGCTTAAAAATTTAGTATTACTTAACTTTTTAAGCCAATTTTTGTCATTTTTAATTCCCTTAAGAGTAGGGGAGGTTACAAAAAGTGTTTATTTGCACACTCAGCTAGGTTTACCTTTAGGTAAAACTTTTCTTTGGATTTTTATAGATAGGTTCTTAGATTTTTGGGTAACATTGATACTTGTTGCACTTTTAATATTAATTGTTAATACAAATTTACCTTCAAATTTCGGACTAATTATCTTGCTAATCTTAGCAATTTTCTCTTTAGCTACAGTTATTATTTTACTCAGCAGTAAATGGGCCAAAAAACTGCTACTTCTTTTTAGTCCGCTGTTTTATTTTAAAAAGGTAAGAGATGTTTTTGAAAGGGCAGGCAACATAGTTATTGAATCTTTTGATATATTAAAAAGAAACCCTCTAGAGTTAGCTGTTTTAATTGTTTTAACTATTTTAGCTGCTGTTTCTGATGGTTTGATATGGTATTTTATCTTAATATCTCTTGGAGTTAACTTTGATTTTCTAAAAATATTTTTAGGAAATTTACTATCTGCCTTAACTTTTATTATCCCTGCAGCACCTGGATATGTAGGAACAGTTGAGGCTTCAGCTTTAGCAATATTTAGTGGAGTATTAGGAATAGAGGCTAATTTAGTCTCTGCTGGAGCAGTGCTTGGGCATATTTTAACAGCCTTAATTATTTTAATCTATGGTGTTATTGCAATCTATTTTTTAAAGTTTGATTTAAGTTTGGTATGGAAGAAAGTCTTCCGAAGGTAGACTATATACTAGCTAGATCTACTATAATTCCTGGGCCCATGGTTGGAGAAAGAGTAATTTTTTTAATCCTGGATTTGCCAATAACTTGGTATAGTGATCTAATATTGGCAGATATCTCCTGGCTATTTTGAGAAACTTTACCTACAGCTAAATGAATTACTTGACCATTAGGTTCAGTTTTATACTCCATCTTTCCAGCTTGCAACTCAGTTACTACTTTTTTTAAATCCTCAGAAATATTCCCATTTTTAGGACTTGGCATTAAACCTTTTGGTCCTAAAACTTTAGCAGCTCTAGCAAGTTTACTCATCCACTCAGGAGCAGTTACAATAATGTCAATTTGAGATAAATTAATTTTATTATTCGAGTTTACCCTGAGCGAAGTCGAAGGGCCTTTTTCAATCTCTGTTATAGTCTCATCAGTGCCTATAATTACACCTGTGTCTTCCAGATCTTTAAGACCACTTGTCCTGAGCGCAGTCGAAGGAAAAGCTAAAATCTTTAATTTTTTTCCGGAAGCAAAGGGTAGGTTAATTAAACCTCTGATGGCTTTAGAATTAGTGTTAATATGAGCTTCCAAGGTAGCTTTGAATTTAGTGTAGCTTACTTTTTGAGCAAGCTCCACAGCTTCAGAAAGGGGATATTTTTTTGTCTTTTCAACAAGTTCTGCAACTTCTTGATATTTTTTGCCCCTTATCTTTGTCTTAGGGGCTTCAGTTTTCTTGGTCTGAGCGTCGGGCAAAGGCTTCTTAAGTTTTGCAGCTCCCTTACTTTTAACCTCACCAAACTCCTGGTTTAACTGCTCTAGAAGAGAAGCAGCTAATGCATCTTTAGGCCTGCCCACCGAAGCTTTAGCGGAGGAGGGTTTTTTTACCTCTTCTACTGGCAGAGAACCATCAATAATTTTTGTTTTAGTTTTTCCCATAATTTAATTGTTAATTGCTAAATGTTAATTGATAACTGTTTTCTATGAACAATTAACGATGAACCATTAACTATGAACTTACCTTTACCCCCATGGATCTAGCAGTACCTCTGACTATGTTCATAGCGCCCTCAACAGTATTTGCATTTAGATCTGGCATTTTGGCCTTAGCAATTTCCTCTACAGCTGCTTTAGATAAAGTTCCTGCGAACTCTCTACCAGCTTTGCCAGAACCTTTTTCTAAATTCAGAGCTTTTTTGATCATTTCAGCTACAGCTGGCTCTTTAGTAACAAACTTAAAAGTTCTATCCTCATAAACTGTAATAACCACAGGTAAAATATTCCCAGTTTTATCTTTTGTCCTTTCATTAAAAGCTTTTACAAAATCCATGATAGGCAAGCCATGTTGGCCCAAAGTTGATCCAACAGGAGGAGCAGCTGTAGCCGCCCCTGCAGGAATATTTAATTTTAAATAAGTTTTAATCTTTTTAGCTGCCATAATTAGTAATGAGTGATCTGGGATGTGTAATGGGTTATCTCTGTAAAGACCTCTTTAATCCATGTAACATCTTTGACAAAATTACTAACTCCTTTCTTAACTCACCGCGCATTATATCATCTAGTAGTTGTTCTTTCCAGGCTAGGTCAATAACAGACATGCACTCAAAGCAAGATCCTCTTGATATATCTAAAAACCTAGAGAAATCTTTCTTAGTCCTTCCATTTCCCTCTGCTATGTTCAGAGAGATAGATAAACTAGCTCGTCTTAATTGGCTGATAAGGTCAAACAAATATTCCTTAGGCCAAGTTTTTGTAATCATGTAAATTTTATGAGTGAAATCTAATGCTTTTTGATAGACTTCAAGTTTTTCAAACAAAAACTCATCACTCATTGCAGTTTACACATTACAATTTTTGGATTTGTAAAAAGTCTAGTTCTACTGGAGTTTCTCTACCAAAAATAGAAACTAGAACTCTTACCTTTCCTTTCTCTTTATCTACAGAATCTATTTTACCAATAAACTCTGAAAATGGACCATCAATAATTTTAACAGTGTCATTTATAGCAAAAATATCTTTAAAAGTAGAGGGTGCACCTTGCTCCATAAACCTAACAATAGTTTTAACTTCATGTTCAGGAATAGGAGTGGGTCTATTGCCAATACCCACAAAGCTAGTTACTCCTTGAGTAGTTCTGACAGCTAACCAAGAAGCATCATCAAGGACCATTTTTACTAAAATATAGCCGGGAAAGATCTTTTCTTTAACATTCTCTTTTTTACCAGCTCTAATCTCAATTCTATCTTGAGTAGGGACTAAAACAGCATAAATTTTGTGTTCTAAGTGTTCTGCCTCAACCCGCTGCTTAATTGCTGTTGCCACCCTATTTTCATGTCCTGAGTAGGTGTGTACTACATACCATTTAGCATTTGGGTTATCTTCATCAGAGGTAGTTAATAAACCTTGAATAGGAGTTACTGCTGGTTCATCCTGAGGAGTCTCAACTGTATCTTGCTCTTCTTTAGCAATTTCAGCTACAGATTCACCTGGATCCTGCTCATTAGTGCTTCGGGCGCTCTGTTGAGTTTGATTCTCCAACTCGGCTTCCTCACTTTGCTCGGAACCGGTTCGATCAGGCTCGTGCACGTCAATGCTTGTGCTCTCGCTACTAATCTCACCTGCCTCAGACAGTTGAGAATCTTCACCAACATTCGCTCCCTTCATCTTATATGTTTGACTTTGGTTACTTGACTCTTCCTGTTCTTTTACTACTTGAGTTTCATCAATTAGATCTTGTTTCTTTTTTTTATCATCTCTCATTTTTTAGTAATTGTTTCTAACAAGATTGTTAGTAAATAGTCAATTCCTCCTAAAAAAAAGCCTACAACTAGTGTAACTATCACAACTATAGTTGTAAGCTTAATAGTTTGTTCCCTTGTGGGCCAAACAACTTTTGATAATTCTACCTGAACTTCTCTTAAAAAGTCAATTGCTTTAGACATGATGGATATTTTAGCAAATTAAAGCCCCAAGCTCTAGTGGTAATGTATAATCACCTTGTGAATAAGCATTTGGCAATACTAACTCAAAATGCAATTGATCTGATGTTTGCTGGGAGAAAAACTGTTGAGACCAGATTTTCCCAAAAAAGAATCGCTCCTTATGGTGAAGTACAAATAGGGGATATAGTTTATATCAAGCCTCCAGGGAAAGAAGTTGTGGGGCAATTTATAGTTAAAAAAGTTATCTTTATTGCAGGCTTAGAGGCTAATGATTGGGATTTAATAAAAAGTTTTAAAGATTGGTCTTTAGGTTCAAAAGAGCTAGATGAGAAATATCTTAAAGCGCACCAAAAT
>CAZMNS010000074.1:0-1327 GCA_964567705.1 uncultured Gammaproteobacteria bacterium
AGAATATATAAAAAATAAAGTTATAATGCAAGAGCGAGACTTGACATTATAGGCTTAAGGGTATAAAATTCTAAACTAATATGGCAGATGGCAAAAAATATGGTGAATACTCACTTCTAGTAACAGACGAAGAAATTCAAAGAGCTGCAGCTGCTTTAGGGGTAAAGGGACCTGTGGATTCTGGTAGCGTTTATATTGACAGACCAGGGCTACCTTGTTTATCTCAAGTTCTAAGAGAAACTTCAGGGATACCCGCCTTGGAAGAGCTTGTTGCAGAAAGAGCAGTATTAGATGAATTAGAACCAAGGTTAGAATATTTATTGGATGTTGTTAGGATTAGAAGAGCTGTTTTAGGTGCTAAAATAGCAGATGTTAAAGCCAATCTTGGTTTAGCAAATTTACCACCAAGAGTTGATGAGTCAATTTTGCCAATTAAAAAATTTCATACGCCTACATATAGAATGATTAAATTGCTTGATCCCAATCCTTTAGAGACTGAAGCCATAATGAGAGAGAAATTCCCAAGAACTATCTCCTAACTTTTGTTAAAATCCCTTTAATGAGAAAGATTAAGGTGCTTTTTGTGGACCATACTCCTTTTGTTGGGGGAGCTCAGCTTTGTTTGGCAAACCACATTAAATATTTAGACAGAAAAGTAATTGACCCCCATTTGCTGATAGATAAATCTTCAAAATTTGCTCATGTCTATCGATCTTCTAAAGCGCCTATTAAAAAAATAGAAATGGAGGTTTTAAAAAAAATAGATTTAGCAGTTTTAAACAGGCTTTTAAGATCAGTTAAACAGTTTAATAAGCTGATAGATGATTTAAATCCAGACATAGTTTTAGCTAATACTACCCGTGCTTTAATTGTTAGTTTACTGGCTAAAAAGAAGTTTAAGTTAATCTCCTATATCAGGGATTATGATTATCCAAAATGGCTAGTTAATCTAGCAAAGTTAAAAGTAGATAAATTTTTAATGGTCTCTCACTCTATTAATAACTTTTATTTGGGATTAGGAGAAAAGTCTGAGGTTGTTTATTTAGGATCAGATATACATAAAAATCTCAAATCTCAAATCTCAAATCTCAAAAATTTTAAGAAAAAATTCAATATCTCAGAAAAAGATTTAGTGATTGGATATGCAGGAAGATTAGTGGATTGGAAAGGGGTGGATATCTTAGTTGAAGCTTTTAAGAGCCTTGATAGAAAAAATACTCGCCTCGAGAAGCAGGTTAAATTATTCATTTTTGGCAGTGGTAAAGGACAAGCAGGTGATATTACTAAGAATTTAAAATTTAAAATTTCAAATTTCAAATTAGAACAC
>CAZMNS010000074.1:1337-4357 GCA_964567705.1 uncultured Gammaproteobacteria bacterium
GTAAAGTTAGTAGGATTTGAAAAACCTGAGAATATTTATAACTTGATAGATATTTTTGTTTTGCCTTCTAAGAGTCCTGAGCCTTTTGCTACAAATGTAATTGAGGCAGCAATGACAAAACTTGCTATTGTTGCTACAAATATTGGTGGTACCCCCGAGTTTATTAAACATAATAAAAATGGCCTACTAGTTAAACCTAATGATAGTAGCTCTCTAAGAGGAGCTTTGATAAGATTAATTAGAGATAAAAAATTAGCAAAAAAATTAGCTAATCAAGCTTTTAGCGATAGTCAAAAATTTAGTGAGGAAAACTTAGCTAGAAGATTAGAGACTATTTATCAAAATTTAATCTCTTCTTGAATAGAAGAAAGGAGATAATTAGACGATTCCGCAGTAATGACTGTTTAAGTTGTGCGAGTATCGTCGAAATCTTTCTATGTTAAAAGTAGCTTTAGTTCATGATTATTTAAAAGAGTATGGTGGAGCTGAACGGGTTTTGGAGGCTTTGGCAGAGATATTTCCTAAAGCTATAGTTTTTGTGGCTTATTACAATCCTACTAGTTTAGGAAAACACAAGGAAAGGTTTAAAAGTTGGGATATTAGAACCTCTTTTTTGCAAAAAATTCCTTCTCAGCTTTTATCTCCATTAAAATTTTTATCACCCTTAGCTTTTGAGCAGTTTAATTTAGCTGAGTTTGATTTAGTGATCTCCTCATCTGCAGCTTACTTTGCTAAAGCAGCTATTACTAAACCTGAAAGTTTGCATCTAAGTTATATTCACACACCTCCCAGGTATTTATATGGCTATACAACTGCTTTTGATTTAAATAAAAATCCTCTAATTAAATTTGGCGCAACTTTTTTAAATCATTTTATGAGAATGGTAGATTATGAGGTCTCGCAAAGGCCGGATATCTTAATTGCTAACTCTAAAAATGTAGCTAGCAGAATAAAGAAGTTTTATAGGAGAGACTCAGTGGTAATTTATCCACCTGTTGACATCAAACGATTAACGATTAACGATTTACGATTAACGAAAAAGAAATACTTTTTAGTCCATGGGAGATTAGATAAACATAAAAGAGTAGATTTAATTATAAAAACTTTTAATAAGTTAAATTTACCTTTAAAAATCTCTGGTGGGGGAGCGGAGCTTGAATTCTTGAAAAAAATAGCCGGTAAAAATGTAGAATTTTTAGGTGAGGTAGAAGAAAGTAAGTTACCTCAAGTTTATGCTAGTGCTAAAGCAGTAATTGTCTCAACAGAGGATGAAGATTTTGGAATAGTGCCAGTTGAAGCTTTTGCCTCAGGAACTCCTGTAATTGCTATTAGAGAGGGAGGTTTTTTAGAAACAATTATTGAAGGCAAAACTGGGGAATTTTTTCCTAGAAAAGATATTCCAAAAAGTGAATGGACTGAGGAGCTTTTAATAGACTCCTTATCTAAATTAGTAGAACACTTTGATCCTAAAAAGTACGCTGAAGATGAGTTAAGAAAACATGCTGGAAAGTTTTCTAAAGAAAGATTCAAAAAAGAGATCCTAGAATTAGTAAGCACCCACTTCGCCTCGCGCACTAAAGAATTCTAGCGCTCGCTCGTGGAAGCAATTCGGCCCTGAGCTCATTGCCGAAGGGCTTGCCTTTTTAGTTCTACTAAAAACGTTGAAAAAAATTTAAATTAGGAGTATATAGAAGATATGGGGATTGAGTATCTGCAACAACCGGGTTATCCTAAAGATTATGAGCCCACAATGGCTCTATTAGCCTTGGTAGAAGCTGTCATTCACCCCCGACATGCATCAACATCAGCTATACAGTCAGAGCTTATTGTAACTTTTGAAGATTGGCAGAAGCTGTACACTGAGATCACGCGTGCTCAATTTGCTCACTACAGTGGTGATTGTCAGGCATTAGCTATACACCATTCAGCAGCATTTGAAGCTCTCGAGAAAACAGGGTTATCAGCAATCGGTGAATTAGTATTGGGTGATCGTAAGAGAATAGAAGACTTTGCTTTCAAAACTGAGTTTGAAGGTAGAGTGGAAAGAGTAGAAGATGAACAAAGAGGAGTAATTATCTTTAAGGTGCTTGATTATCCTTAACTTTCACTTAAGTTTAAAATACCTATTATGCCTGAGCTTCCGGAAGTGGAGATTATTAGATTAGGTCTTTGCCAAAACTCCCAGGTTTAAAAATTCAGAAAATAGAAGTTTTTAACCCTAAATCTTTTTCTGGAAACCCTAATAAAAAAAAAAGAAAAACTATACTCAATATAGAAAGAAAGGCCAAGATGTTAGGCATAAACTTAGATCGTAATTTAACACTGTTAATTCATTTAAAAATGAGTGGACAATTAATATTAATTCAAAATTCAAAATTAAAAAGATTAAACTTGGGGGTAGAGGTACGTACTTTTGTCCAACTTGTCAAAACTTGAAAGAATTATAAATTTAAGCGTACAATCTCCCTTGAGTCTTAAATATGGCTAAAGATCAAACATTCTCTGAAATTTTAAAAAATCCTGGATTTTTAAACCTTTGGGTAAACCAGATTTTGGTTCAGTTTGCCTTAAATAGTCTAAATTTTGCTTTAATTATTTGGGTTTTTTACCTGACTAGCTCTAATACTGCTGTTGGGGTGTTGCAAGCATCAGTTTATCTACCAGCTTTAATTTTTGGAATTTTTGCAGGAATCTTTGTAGACATTATTGACAGAAAAAAAGTTATTTTGCTAGTAGATTTATCCTTAGCGGTTCTTTTTATAAGTTTAATTTTAGCTAAATATTATTTTCCAGCACTATTACTGCTAACTTTTTTAATTAATTCTGTAACTCAATTTTTTATCCCAGCTGAGTCTTCAGCGCTACCGCTACTTATTAAGAAAAATCAACTTTTTAAAGCTAACTCGTTATTTTCAACTACTCTTTTTTCAATGTTTTTAGTTGGTTTTGGTTTGTCAGGTGTAATTATAAGCTTTTTGGGTATTAACTTTATATTTGCAATTGGAGCTAGCTTTTTAAGC
>CAZMNS010000075.1:0-4276 GCA_964567705.1 uncultured Gammaproteobacteria bacterium
TTTGGCACATCAGATGGATTTATGGTTGCATGGGGATATTGGACAGATAAATTATGCTACCAATCAGAGAGTTAGGCCAGGTGGACATATCAATTATAGAATTCAAGCATTTATGATAAACCAATTAATTGCAGACCATGATGTTTACCTGTCTGCTATGAGATTATCCAATAGGCCCGATTCAGCTAGCAGAGAAGAATTTTTTGATAGAAGTTAAATTTATGTGGAGAATAAAAAATGGAAAGACCAACACTTTATTTTGGCTGTGCGCTATTATATGCTCCTGAAGAATATAGGATAAGAGTTGCCACTTTTAAAGATACCCTAAGGCAAGAATTAGCTGTTTAGGTACTGGTAGATACAATAGATCCTATTAGGAACAAACTTAGAGAGCTAACTTTCCTTAGTTGATTTTTTTGAATTGCTTGTTAAACTTGGAGCTTAGGGTGACCAAAGCTAAAAAACAAACTAGAGCGCAAATAGAAGAGGCTAAAAGACAAGAGGCAGTATTAACACCCCCTCAAGAATATGATTCCAGAAGATGGTCTGACTTATTAGAGGGAGTAGCAGATTTTATAGAGTCAATTTACCCATTTAAGGAAAAAGGATTGGAACCAAGATTTACTCCAGAGCAATGGCAAACAAGGAATAGATTACTTTTCCAAATTACAGATTTTATGAGAGAGGCAAGACCCGGTAACACATATAATAGTTTATTAGATGGAGCCATCTCGACAGCTTTTGAATTAGGGATTTCACCAGATGAGATAGCTAAAGCTATAAGAAGAGGAATTATTACTTCAGAAGTCCCCTTAGTTTCTTTAGAGCGTGGGGGTTGATAATTCTACTTGATACTGTTAAAATCCAAACATCAAACATCCGGTATCTTAATTTCCTGAAACTTACTGATACCAGAGAAGGAAAAGGAAATGATTAACGTTCCATCAATGCAAGATTTACTGTCAGCTGGTGTTCATTTTGGACACAAAGTTTCCAGAGGACACCCTAAAATGGGGCAATTTATCTATGAAGCAAGGGATGGAGTCCACATTATTGACCTTGCTAAATCAGAAACAAAACTAAAAGAGGCTGTAGAATTTGCTCAAAATTTAGGTAAAAATGGTGGAGTTTTACTATTAGTTGGGACTAAAAAACAAGCTAGAGAAATTATTAAAAGTTTAGGGGAAGAAACAAAAACTCCTTATATCATCAGTCATTGGGTTGGCGGACTACTTACTAACTTCGATGAGATTAAAAGAAATCTTAACAAACTTAAGAGTTTAAAAGTTGCTAAGGAAGGTGGAGAATTAAGCCATTATACAAAAAAAGAAAGATTATTAATCGATAGGAGATTAGAAAAATTTGAACAGGATTTAGGGGGGATAACTGATTTAGCAAAAGTACCAGAAGCGATGTTTGTTATCGATGTATTGGTTGAACAAACTGCAGTTAAAGAAGCTTCCAGAATGGGTATTTCAACTATAGCTATAACAGATACCAACACTGATCCAACACCAATTGATTATCCAATACCAGCAAATGATGATGGACTTAAATCAATCAAGTTGATTTGTGAGACTGTTATTAATGCCTATGCTAAAGGTAAAAAAGAAGCTGGAGAAAAGTTAAAAGCTATGGAGGCAAGAGAAGAAAAAGCTAAACAAAAAGAGATGGGTCAAAAAGAAGTTGATGAAGCAGTCTTAGATGAGGCGGCAGACTTAGAAGAAAAGATAGAAAAAGAGGTTGTAGAGGAATCAGAGAGAAAAGTGGAGTAATAGTTAATAGATAAAACAATTATCAATTAACAATTAATAATGAAAATTAGCATTGATGACATCAAAAACTTAAGAGAACTAACAGGAGCTGGAATAGCCGACTGTAAGGAGGCCCTGAGTGAGTCGAAGGGCGATTTTGAAAAAGCCAAATCTTGGATTAAAAAGAAAGGTTTAGATAAGGCTTTAGAAAAATCATCAAGGGAAGTCAAATCTGGCTTAGTTGAAACCTATTCTCATAGCGGAAAAATAGGGGTGTTAGTTGAGCTTTTATGTGAGACAGATTTTGTGGCTAAAACTTCGGAATTTAAAACTTTAGCGCACGAACTTGCCTTACAGATTGCTTCGATGAATCCTTCTTCAGTTGAGGATTTACTAAGTCAAGAGTACATCAGAGATCAAAGTCAAACAGTTGGTGAATTAATTAAAGGAGTGATAGGGAAACTTGGAGAGAATATTCAAGTAGGAAGATTTGAAAGGATAGCGCTTGGAGAGTAGTAAATTTGCTCGTCATGGCTGAAAATATGGATCCTGTATTAACCGATGCAAATATAAGAGTAACTGCAGCGTTAGATCATCTAAAAAAAGGGTTGTCTTCAATCAGAGCTGGTAGGGCTAATCCTAGCCTAATTGAAGAAGTCCCAGTTGCAGTTTATGGAACTAAGATGAAATTAATGGAAGTAGGAACAATTAGTGCTCCCCAACCCTCACTTTTAACAGTTCAGGTTTGGGATTTAAGTGTAGTTAAAGATGTTCAAAAAGCTATTATGGAAGCAAATTTAGGGCTTAACCCTGCTGTTGACGGACAATTTATTAGATTGCCAATTCCCCCACTAACTGAAGAGCGAAGAGAAGAGTTTATTAAGTTAGCAAATCAAAAAGGTGAGGCAGCTAGGATTGAGATTAGGCAAATTAGAGAAAAGGAGAGAGGAAAATGGGAAAAGGGTAAAGATTCAGGGGAGTTTGGGGAAGATGAGTTATTTAGAAGGCAAAAAATTTTGCAAGACTTAGTAGATAGGTCTATCAGTAATGTTGATGAGTTAATTAAATCTAAGGAAGAAGAACTTAAAACTATTTAAAATTCCTATGCTACTAACTGTAATCGTTTTTATTATTACTTTACTTATCCTGGTTATAATCCATGAGCTAGGACACTTTCTAGTTGCCAAAAGATTTAATATTAAAGTTTTAGAATTTGGATTTGGAATTCCTCCTCGGGCAATTGGGAAAAAGATTGGTGAAACTATTTATTCATTAAACTGGTTACCTTTTGGAGGGTTTGTCAGGCTCTTAGGTGAGGATGAAACTGATCCTAAACTTTTAGACAATGAGCGAAGCTCTTCCGTTTGGAAAAAACGCTCTTTTGCAGCTGCTGGTGTTTATAAAAGAATAGCAGTAGTCATTGCAGGGGTAGTCATGAATCTGATTTTAGCTTGGGTGATATATTGGATTGTTCTTTATGCTTCAAATTTTAAGTTCCAACTACCTTTAATTATACAACATCAATTCGTAGGGACTTATCAAACAGTTGAAAAAATGGTTGTTGTTGGTGAGGTGTCTCCTAATTCTCCAGCTGCAGAAGCTGGAATCAAACAGGGAGATAGGATTGTTGCTATTAATGATAGGTTTGTTAAAGATAACGGTCAGTTAATTCAAGAGATTAATGCGAACGTTGGTAAGGTAGTTAAGCTTACTCTTTCAGATTTAGAACAAACTTCTTTTAGAGTGGTTGAAGTTACTCCCAGAGAGAATCCTCCAGAAGGACAAGGTGCTTTGGGTGTTTCACTTGGCACTTTTGAAGTAGCTAATTTAGAATATAAAGATACCTGGCAAAAAGTCTTAGCTGGCCCACTCCATAGCTTAAATATAGCTTCATATTCAATCAATATTTTGGGAAGATTAATCTCCGTTTCTTTTTCTCAAAAAGATATAACTCCTGTTTCTCAAACAGTTTCAGGTCCAATTGGAATTACTTCTTTAGTAGGAGAAATTCTAGCTGTAGAAGCCCCACTGATTCCTTATCTTAACTTTTTGGCAGCCCTGTCTTTAAATTTAGCAATTATTAATATCTTGCCTTTTCCAGGGCTTGATGGTGGCAGGTTATTATTTTTAATAACAGAGGCTGTTACCAGAAGAAAAGTCCATGCAACTGTTGAAAAATATGTTCATACTATTGGCTTGGCTGTACTAATAACCCTGATTTTACTCATCACTGCTTCTGATATTAGTAAGTTTTTAATCTAAGCAAACTACTTGCATTCTTAAATCCTTCCTACTTATACTAAATTAATGGTAAAAGTTATTAGTAGCTTGGTGCTTATCTTCGCTGTCTTACTTTTTCCTCCTGCTGTTTTAGCTTTAGTCTCTCAAAATGCCCTACCAGGGGAAGCAATGTATCCGATTAAAAGAAAGCTTGAGGAAGGAGTATTGTTAGTAGCTAACGCCAATCCTTGGAGTAGAGCCTGGTTTTCAGTAGCTTACTCACATAGAAGGTTTAGTGAGGC
>CAZMNS010000076.1:0-4238 GCA_964567705.1 uncultured Gammaproteobacteria bacterium
AATTGGTTTGTAAAAATAACAATTGTATTAGTATTAGAAATTGCTCCAGTGAGTTTTCTTAAGGCTTGGGACATTAAACGAGCCTGCATACCCATTACAGCATCCCCCATCTCACCCTCTATTTCAGCTTTTGGAACTAAAGCTGCCACAGAATCTATAACTATCACATCAATCCCTCCAGAGCGGATTAAAGAATCTGCAATTTCTAATCCCTGTTCACCAGTATCTGGTTGAGAGATGAGTAAGTTATCTAAATCTACCCCAATTTTCTGAGCCCTTTGAGGATCTAGCGCATGTTCTGCATCAATAAAAGCTGCAACTCCACCTTTTTTCTGAGCTTCTGCAATAACATGCAAACAAACAGTTGTTTTGCCAGATGCCTCAGGACCATAAATTTCTACAACTCTTCCTTTAGGAAGTCCACCCACACCTAATGCTAAATCAAGAGCAATCGATCCAGTGGGAATAGTTTCAACAGATAGCCTTTCAGCTCTCTCGCCAAGTCTCATAATAGAACCTGTGCCATATTGTTTTTGGATTTGGGCCATAGCAGTCATAATTGCAGCTTTTTTAGCATCTTGGGAATTTGTAGAATTTAAACCATCAGCAGACTTTGCCATCTAAAGTCATTATACAAGGTGTGTCAAATTTATCAAGCAATCATTATTATTTATATTCCTTGGTGTATCCATACATAGTAGTCTAACAAAATAGAGTAGGGGATACCTAGTTTGTTATATAAATTATTTACTTTGCCTTGGATTATAGCTATTTAAGTGCTAAAATACCATAGATTTGGAGACTACTCGGGGAGTGGTATAATGGTAACACATCGCGCTGGGGGTGCGATATCGGGAGTTCGATTCTCCCCTCCCCGACCAATTTAATCTTTTAAATCCCAAAGGTTTAAACCAATACTCTCACCCATTTTTTTACTTTTCATAGTTTTTAAGTTTATTAGAGTATAATCTATATGGGTACACAGATACTTAAATGAATAAACTCTCCTTTGTAGTTCAAAAGCATGATGCCACAACTTTACACTATGATTTTAGATTAGAGGTTAATGGGGTAATGCCTTCCTGGGCAATCCCCAAGGGTCCGACCCTTGACCCTAAAGTCAAAAGGCTTGCCATGAAAACAGAAGACCATGATCTTGATTATCGTAAATTTGAAGGAGTAATCCCAGAAGGTAATTATGGTGCCGGACCAGTTGAGATTTGGGATGAAGGATATTATTTAGCAGAAAAAGAGATAAATAAGCAAAGAGAGATTGTTAAAGACTTAAAAACTGGACAACAAGTTATGGAAGAAGGAATAGAAAAAGGTAATATCAAATTTAGTCTTTTTGGAAAAAAACTAAAGGGAAGTTTTGCTTTAGTTAAAGTTAACTTTGGCCCCAAAAATGCTTGGCTTTTAATTAAACATAAAGATTAAACTTAAGAGAAAAAGCCAACCCAAAAAGCCCATAAACTTAAACTTATATATAATATATGATCCCAAGGATATTCAAGATTTGTGATTAAAAGATTGGGGATTGAAGCAGAGAGATTCATAAATCCTAATATAGCAATTGCGGCAAAAATAACTCCTATTAAAAATGTTAACCCTCGTAAAATAGTGTTATTTTTAATTATAAAATGAGCTAACAGAGCTACTACACCTGAAAAAAGATGAATATAATTCTCACTGGTATCTAACCAAAGCTTATCTCCCAAAACACTCGCTTCTTTGGTTGGACCAAGAACAATCATTCCTAATACACCTAAATCTGTTAAAATTATTCCACTCAGCCATAAGAACTTTCTAGGAATCATAAATATATTTTTCTATCTTTACCTTTTTGGAGATTGTTTTTTTGCCCTAGCTTTTTGGGCTAATCCATATTTCCTACGTTCTTTAACCCTTGAGTCTCTGGTTAAAAATCCACCTTTTCTTAAAGGAAGTTTAAATTTTTCTGGATCTAGTAAAGTGAGCGCCCTAGATAGTCCATGAGTTAGTGCACTAAGCTGAGAGGATACACCACCCCCTTCAATTTTAGCTGTTGCTGTATATTCCCCCAATGTTCCAGTTAACTCAAATGGTTTTTGGTAGCTTTTTTGATAGATTGGACCCCTGAAATACTCAGAGACTAATTTTCCATTGACAGTAATTTGACCCTGACCTTTAAATAATCTAACCCGAGCTACTGCCTCTTTTCTTCTGCCTACTGCTTGAGTATAGTTTTGAGTGGTTTTGGACATATTTTTATTTACCTCTTTGGAATCTTTTCAAAATTTTTACCAAAAGGGTGCTCAACCCCTGAAAAAATGTGTAACTTTTTAATCATTTGTCTACCCAATCTTGTTTTAGGAAGCATCCCTCTAACTGCATGACGCACTATCTCGCCTGGGCGTCTATTAATTAATTTATCAAAAGTCTCTACCTTTAAACCTCCAGGAAAACCTGAATGCCTGATGTATTTTTTTTGAGTTTGCTTCTTACCTGTTACCTTAACCTTACTGGCGTTTGTTACAACTACAAAATCTCCTGTATCTAAATAAGGAACAAACATTGCTTTGTTTTTACCCATAAGTTTGGTGGCAATCTCTGAAGCTAGCCTTCCTAAAACTTTTTCTTTAGCATCAACTAAATGCCAGTCTCTTTTAATTTGCCCTGCAGATAAGTCGTGTGTAGACATAGCTTATTTTGCCTTTTCAACTAAACTCATCCTAACCATAGTTGCCCCGTCTCCTAATCTTTTTCCAAGTCTTGTCATAGTGGTATACCCTGAAACTCTTGTTTTAAATCTTGGGGCAATATCTTTAATTAATTTTTCAGAAACTTGTTTTTGGATTAAAAACTGGCTTACCTTACTTCTGCTTGTAGGAGATTTTGCTTGGGTTATTAATTTATCAACTAAACCCTTAATTGCTTTAGCCTTGGCTTCAGTAGTTTCAATATTTTCGTATAAAAAAAGAGATTGCACTAAGCTTTTAAAAAGTGCAGTTCGTTGGTTTTTATCACGTCCTAAATGTTTACCATATACACTATGCCTCATTTAAGGAGAGTCCCCTCTCTGAAAGTTTCTCGGATATTAAACTTAATGATTTAGCACCAAGGTTTTTTGCTTTCATTAGTTGTCCTCTAGAGACTGTTAATAATTTACCAATAGTGTCTATCTCCACCGCTTTCAGGGCATTAGTAATTCTAACTGGCAGATCTAACTCTTCAACTGAGGCCTTTAATACATCATCAGATATAGCTGGAGTTTGAGGTAAAACTTCTTCCTCTTCTTCAACTGGATTATAAATTTGCTTAAAGTGTTCAGTTAAAACCTCAGCTGCTTTTTGGACTGCTCCTAAAGGAGAAGTCGTACCATCTGTTAAAATCTCCAGATTTAGTTTATCAAAATCAGTTCTTCTTCCAACCCTTGTTTGATCAACTGTATAGTTAACTGATAAAACTGGT
This sequence comes from uncultured Gammaproteobacteria bacterium, assembly GCA_964567705.1. Lineage (GTDB taxonomy): Bacteria > Patescibacteriota > Microgenomatia > Daviesbacterales > UBA10151 > CAZMNS01. The sequence continues at coordinate 3,451 of CAZMNS010000076.1, forward strand.
GTAAAGATTGCATCAATAGGTATAACACCAATCTCCATGGTTTTCTTTTCCTCTGCTGGCACATATCCTACTCCAGTCTCAGCTGTCATCTCTATATTTAACTTAGCCTTTGTATCAGTTAGTGTTGCTACGTGTTGAGTTGGATTTACAATCTCTCCACCTCCTTGGGTATTAATATCTTTAGCACTAACTTCTCCTTTTCCACTCTTTTGTAAACTCAGCTTCATTGGTTTATCTCCAAATGATCTGATCCTAACTTTTTTTAAGTTTAAGATAATTTCTATTGCATCTTCTATAACCCCAGGGATTGTTGAAAACTGATGAGACACTCCATTTATTTTAATTGAAGTAATTGCAACACCAGAAAGCGAGGTTAACATACACCTTCTTAAGCTATTGCCTAAAGTATGACCGTAACCTTGTTCTAGAGGCTCGATTGAAACTTGACCCCAGTTGTCTTTTTCACTTTCAACTGTTATTTTAAATTTTTGCATAAATATTAATTAGACAGATTTAGACATAACTTTTTCTATTTTATTAGTCTTTACAGCGAAATCGTCTAGTAATCTCCTCCGAGTTTTGCAGCCTATCGGCTGTAGAACTCGACTATAAGCTGCTCGTTTATGACCTGTTCCATCTCTTCCCTTGCTGGAGATCTTAAAACCTTGCCTACTGTGGCTTTTCTGTCAAGCCAGATCGGCAAGGTGTCATCCCGTTCAATACTTTTCTTAACCTGTGTATTATCTACACATTTAGGAGAAATTGCAAATATTTGTAATGGTTTTACG
>CAZMNS010000077.1:0-2057 GCA_964567705.1 uncultured Gammaproteobacteria bacterium
TTGACAGCGATTTATTTTTTCCCCAATAGACACGTTTATTAATATTACTTACTGAGTGAGTCTGCATAATAAGTAGATGGCTTTTTTCTTTAGTCAAAAAAAGTAAGCATACATACATTAGTACGCCTACTTTTTATTCGCAATTTAAATCTTAACGTAGAATAACAAAGCTAGATTCAAAAGTCAACCCTGATAAAATCACTGTCAATATGCTTGCTAATTAGAATAGTAGTCTGCCTAATTGTGTCAGAAATTACTGGCAACTCAAATTAGTAAACTGGAATCTGAATAAGCTCTGGGTTATACCTTATCTCATTTGGTAAAACTAGTTGACCTGATATACCAGGTGTAACTTCTCTGACATAAGTGATATACTCATTAGCTCTTAATGATCCCAAAGCTCTTCTTCTTCTGATTTCAGCGTATATATTGATACCATAATCTTCTAAAACCTCTATAGCATGGACTTGAGCACCATGAGACTCCATAGTAATTGGTCGCGTATCTGTTGATAGTAAGTACCTATAGTGTGCTCTTCTGTACTCAAGCAATAAAGTATCCTCACCGGTTTCAACTCCTTTTTTTGTCTCTATAGATAACAACCCAGAAGTTATGAAAAATAGTCTTTTTAGGATAAGGTTTAATAAAGCTTCTTTAGAGTACACATCAGCTGCTAGAGCTAGCCTATTCCATCCCATGAAGAGCCTATCTGTAGTCAGCCAAAACTCTAGAGGATAATCTATTGTCATTATCCTTAATACCACTCTATGCTCACGAGGAAATCTTCGATCAGTATAAAAGGAGATCGACTCCAAAGCCTTATCTTGCAACTCTAAATCTCTACTGTTAGAAAATCTATCTCCTCTTGGAGAAACAAACCACAACCCATTATCTAAAACCTCATCCAATAAGTATCTGTTCTCTTCTTCATACTCTTCAACCCTTCTATCTCTTTCATACCAAAATGCAGTCAGGTAATTATTAAAAAAATCTATAGAGAGTACCTCTTTTGAGAGAGGTTTACCAGCTTCGTAAAGTTCTCTTAACCTTCTAAGCCTGCCTTCGTGTCCACCGAGTGTTGCTAGATATCCTCTAATATACTTCTCTCTTCCATGTAATAAATGCCGTCCTGATACCTCTATACCATGTTGAGCGTAAAGTTGTGTTAAAGGTATATCATTTAAAAAACGTCCAACTCTAACGAATGTATCCCTATTTGCTATTGTTTTTCTCACTTGGCTTGTAACTACTCTATGCTGCATCCTTGATAGGAAGGTTATTACCCTTGATTCTTTGATTAATGAGGAGTAGGCTGAACTTCGAGTTTCTCTTTCTAAACCTCCATAAACCCTCCCTAGTAAATGTTCAGCACTTAGAAAAAAGTCTATCGCGGATTGGGGTAACTTATCAAGAGTCACTGGATCTGTGGGATCAAGATCCAGAAGGCTGGAATTTTTACAAATATCCTGCACTGCAGCCATATTGGCTATACCCCAATTAGCTGCCCATGTCTCTATTTCAGAATTTACTAGACCTGAGTAAATAAAATCTGCGAAATACTTATCAATCATTTTTGATAATCTTTGCAATATGTTAGGTTTACCTCTATATAAAGCGGCTGTATAGATATCGTGGAGGAGTGAAATCATAGGATAAGTTTCAGAATAAACACTACCGCTTAAATAACTAGCTCTTCTTTTAAGAAAAGATACTAATGATTTTCCTAAATTTTCTAATTGATCTACCGATTGCTTGCTTGCTGAAAGAGAATCTGTATCTAAAAGTAGGCTCAAAACAATATCTAAAACCCTACAATCTTCTGAGATAATTGACAAATCTGGAGATCTTCTGTATTTGAAACTATTATATAAAGTGGGGTCGTTTGTATTGGCTAAATATTCGGCTAAACTTACAATAAAATATTCTATAGGTTTTCTTACCTCGATTCCTTCGAATTGTTGCTGAGCATTACCAAAGCTATCCTTTGTTTCATCAATTATCTTCACAAATGCCCTAGCAGATAACGGCTCATAATCCTGATCGTCAGTGAGCGAGAA
>CAZMNS010000077.1:2067-4169 GCA_964567705.1 uncultured Gammaproteobacteria bacterium
AAGTTCTAAGGTTGCTTTTCTTAAAATCAAACACTGAACTCTCTCTGCTTGCTCTTTTTGTTGAACATTTTGATTGACTTGAGAATTATATTTTGATCTCCAAAGTTCCTGTATTTTGTTATTAGCTCTAACTTTCATGCCCCATAACTTTCTTATTTTTTGTTTTTCTTCCTCAAACTCAGCGCGTTGTTGCTCAGCTCTATTTGAATAAGAGTCATATACCCATCTATACTCATCCAAGAGCTCAACATAAGCCAGAAATCTTGCCATATTGCCACTGGTTGGTCGTTCAACTCCATAAGCCTGAGCAATTCTATTTGGACCTCCATATCGAAATTCAAATGCACTTTGAATACCTTGCAACCTTCCCTCTAAGTATTTATCTGTCTCTTCCCAAGTTCGTTCTGATGAAACTAACCATTGATCTGTCATAGGAGTAACTTCAATCTTTAGGTCTTGTTTTAGTGGAAGATTGGGATCTGAGGTTAAATATCTACCTGGAATGGTAATCCATCTTAATTCTTCTAATCTATCTGGCATATTGCGGAATTCTAACAAAAATCTGAGGCTTAGTCAAAAGTTATAGGCTTAAAAACTAAATAGTTAGAATTACTTTTCCTAAAATGTCTCTTTTTCCTATTAAGCCAAGATGCCTGCTATCTCTACTAACTTTAAGATTATCTCCTATCATAAAATATTTTCCTGCCTTTATTTTTTTAACTCTTTTTATTAAAAACATTTTCTGATCTTCTGGGTTTTTAAAAACTACCAAATCACCGATCTTTATTTTAGAGAATTTATAAACTAAAACCACATCATTTGGTTTAAGTGTTGGCGACATACTATCTTCTTGAACTTCAAACTTTAAAATGGGCGAAAGTAAAACGAAAAAGTTTTTAAGTTTTTGTTTGATTGAAGATATCTGCGATTTCATCAACAGCTTTAACTAACTCTTGAGCTAGTTTTTCATCTACTAATTGTTTATTTTTAGAACAAAGTTTACAGATAGCTAAAATTTTATCTGTTAAATCTGGGAATTTTTCAAAATGCTCACTCTTAAAATAATCAGTCCATAAAATTAAAATCTCTTCTTTGCAAATCCTTGCATGTTCTTCTTTAGTCCAAACCAGCCTGACAAAAGAATTCCTGGCTTGTAAAACTGCCTCAGGAGTGCCATCTGTAGGCAACTCCTTTATTTTTTGGACCATCTTTAAAATAGTTGCTGCAGCAAGCTGTGCAGCATGAGGATCATAAATCCCGCAAGGAATATCACAGTGAGCAAAAGCAATTTGACTAGGAAACAATTTCATTAAGGTTTTAAACATATTTTGATTATATATTAAAATGCCAAATTAGAGATCTTTTTTGGCAAGTATTTTTTAACTAGATTTTTTATTAACTCATATCCTCCAAAAAAAACTCCTGTAAAAAAGAGGTCTCCTAAGAGGGTGTTTCTAAAAAAAGGTAAGGCTGCTGTATAACTATACAAGAGTCCGTTAAGATCTTTTGAGTACCAAGAATAGGGTAGAGTCCAAACTCCAAAATTGGTAATCAAATAAAAAAGAATAGAGGCAGTTAAAGCTCCTCCTAAAATTGTGAGGATATTTTTCTTTCTTCTGATCATAAGTCCAATTAACCCGGAGATTAAAAAGCTTCCATACACATAAACCATCTCTAATCCATAAAAACCAATAAAAAAATCAGAGATAAGAAGGGCCATCAAGGGTAAGGCAAAGGCCCATTTCTTGGGTAGATACACTCCAGAAAATAGAGCAATAGCAGTAATTGGGGCAAAGTTAGCTGGATGAGGCAGGAGCCGCGACATTACAGCTAAGATTATTAACAGTATAGGAATTACCTTAACTCCCATTTGATCTCCTCATTAGCCTGACAAACATAACTACTTGCCGAAATTGTTGCCTCTTGTCCATTAACAGAGTAAAGCCAGTATTTACCACTACCTTGTTTAACATCATTAATTTCAGTAACAAATACTCCTAAATCAGATCCTTCAGATCCTTCATATCCTACATTCTTCTGACTAGCCAAAAGTAGATCCATAGCTGTTTTCCCAGCTTGACAAGTATAACTGACTTGGGTTG
>CAZMNS010000078.1:0-4101 GCA_964567705.1 uncultured Gammaproteobacteria bacterium
TCAAATCTAATTTTAGCTGGGTCTGTGGCAATATTTCCTTCTGGATGCAGTAGTACCTTATACTTTGCTGGTGATAAAGGAGAGGGTTTATCCGAATACCATAATCCACCTGGATAAATAGTTGGCAGATTTAAATTTCTAATATCTTCCTCTTTTAAATCTCTTTCTTCTTCTGTGTAATCACAAAGCTCTTTTTCTAATCCAACAATAGGGTAGTTGTAGTCATCAAAGGTGTTTATTACTTCAACTTCTATCCCTTCAACTAAATCTATCGCCTTACCAAAACCGTTAAAATTAAGCCGGATCCCATAGTGAATTGGTATTCCTAAAATCTCACCAATTTTTTCTTTTGAATAAGCTAAGCCACTACTGTCTCTTGATTTTTGCTCATAAACTGCATTAATTTTAGATTTAGTACTATCTAGCCAAACATCCCGGGGAATAGAGATTAAAGTTGCTTTATTAGTTTTTAAGTTATAGGAGGCAATAATTATTGAATCTGTAAGTAGTGGGCCCTCATGAGTACCACCAGCGTTTCCCAGCATTAAGATATTAACTCTATCATCTGTTGATTTAATTGGGTTAGCTCCTGGAAGAGGGATGCTGAAGTTGAAAACTGAAGAACTCGAAGAGGAAAGCGACCAAAGAAACCCGCCAATAATAATTATCGAAGCTATAAATATAAAAGGTAGCAGTTTTTTAATATCTTTATTTTTTGACCTTAACTTAAAAGAATCCTTTTTGCCGAATTCTATTTTTTTAAACTGCATATTTTAAACCCACCTCTACAATTTTTAAGAATTCTTCAGGGTCTAGCGAAGCACTCCCTACTAATACACCTGAAATTTGGTCTTGCTCAAGATAAGCCTTAACATTTTCGGCATTCACACTCCCTCCATATAAAATTTCTAGCTCTTGACCATATTTCTGTTTTAAAGACTCTGCTATTTTTAAGGCGTTTTGAGGTGTGTCAGGGTTATCAGTACCGATAGCAAAAACAGGTTCATAAGCTACTAGTTTACAATCAACTGGAATTGGAGTTTGCTCGTTTTGGACACAAACTAAAGGAATAATATTATGCTCTAGCGCTTGATTCGTCTTTTGAACAATTAACTCATCAGTTTCATCAAATTTATCCCTTCTTTCTGAATGACCAAGTATTGCCAGTTCAACAAAATCTTTTAAAATAGTTGCTGCTTCCTCACCAGTAAAGGCGCCAGTTTCAAAAGGGGAGAGATCCTGCACCCCAACCATTAAAGGAAAATTGCCAACTAGAACTGCTTTTTTAACCTCCTCTACATCAGTAAACGGCGGACAAACCACTACTTTTAAATTAGCTCTTCTTTCAAGTTTTGGCCCAACAAATGAGATCCATTCTAAAGCTTCCGCTATAGTTTTATTACTCTTCCAATTCGCCACAATCCATATAGTTTTAGGTCTCATAAATTATCCTTCTAAGGTAGTGAAGTTGTAGGCAATTAAAAAATGTAGCGAGCAAGTCATGTAATATGCACGGTGACTTGTGAGCTTCAAGTGAGCGCTTGAGTATTTGTTAAGGGTTTATCTTATACTAGCGCGATCGGTTTTTTATGCCACAACAAGCTAACTTTTTAAATCTCCTTCTCCCCACCAACCATACTTATCCAAGTTTACTATGAAATCAGCAGAAACTTCTACACCTTCCTCTTCAAGTAAAGCTTTTTGCAACGCTTTAGAGTGTTCACCACATTTGATAGATAAATACCCCTCCCTATTAATAACTCTGTGCCAAGGCAGATTTAATTTTTCCCCATCACTGCACATTATCCCACCCACAATCCTGGCTCCCCTGGAAAACCCTACTAGCGTTGCCACAGTACCATAAGTTGTCACTCTACCATAGGGAATTTTTTGAACAATTTGAATAACTTTGTCTTTGAAGTTTGGGTTTGTCATTGACGTACTCGTTAAACAGATAGAAGCTTTTGCATCTCATGTTTAGGAGTAAAACCAATCCTTCTTGCTACCTCTTTACCATCCTTAACAACAACATAAGTAGGTATACTCATTACACCGTATTCAGCTGCCTTTTTAGGATCCTCATCAACATTTATCTTTTCTATTTCAACTTTACCTTTAAACTCTTCTTCAAGTTCCTCTAAAATAGGATCCATCCTTTTACAAGGAAAACACCAAACCGCCCAAAAATCCAGCAGCTTAATTTGTGCCATAACAGAGAAAAATTATACCATCAAATAACTTTGTCAAAAACATCTCTTAATGTTAAACTATCCAGCATGCCCGCTACTTCAGTTAAAACAGATCTTCTTTATGATTTAAATCCTATCCAACAGGAAGCTGTAAAAGCTACTGAGGGTCCGACCCTAGTACTTGCTGGCGCAGGATCTGGTAAAACCAGAGTACTTACATACAAGGTTGCTTATTTAATCTCAGAGAAAAAAGTCCCGGCTGAAAATATTTTAATTCAAACTTTTACTAATAAAGCCAGCGGAGAGATGAAAGATAGGATACGCAAATTGCTCCACAATGAACAATTAACAATGAATCATGAGCCAGTCATGGGCACTTTCCACTCAATTTGTGCCAAGATTTTAAGAAAAGAGGGATCTAATATTGGGCTATCGCCTGGCTTTTCTATTTATGATGAAGGAGATGCACTTGACGCTATCAAAGAAGCGATGTCTAATTTAAACTTAGCCACTTCTAAAGCAGGTCAGATATCCCGCCAAACCATAAATCCTAATGTTGTTAGATACACTATCTCTAGCGCTAAAAATGAGCTGCTTTCTGAACTAGAATACCCACAATATATGAGGGGTTATTTTCAAGAAAATGTAGCCAAAATTTATATTGAATATCAAAAAATCTTAAGGCAAAACCAAGCGCTAGACTTTGATGATCTGATTATGAAAACTCTTAAGCTTTTCCAAACTAATCCTGAGGTTTTAGCCAGATATCAAAACCAGTTCAAATATATTTTAGTTGATGAATATCAAGATACTAATGCTGCTCAATACCAACTAATAAAATTATTGGCTAAAAGAAATCGAAACATTTGTGTTGTGGGCGATTTTTCGCAAGCAATTTACAGCTTTAGAGGAGCAGATTATCGTAACATGCTCAGTTTCCAGAAAGATTATCCTGAGGCAAAAGTGTTTAACCTAGAGCAAAATTATAGATCTACTCAAATTATTTTGGATGCAGCCCAAGCTGTAATCTCGGAAAATAAACTCCACCCTATTTTGTCTCTTTGGACAGATAAAAAAGAAGGGGAGAAAATAAAAATCCATCAAGCCAGAACTGAAATTGAAGAAGCTTTATATATTATTGAACAGATCCTGAATTTAAAATTTCCCCTGTCTCAAGTAGCGATCCTTTATCGGACTAACGCCCAATCACGCGCTTTAGAAGAGGTTTTCCTAAAATCAGGTGTTCCTTATAAATTAGTCGGTGGGGTACAGTTCTATGAGAGAAAAGAGGTTAAAGATATTCTAGCTTATTTAAAACTTTTAGCTAACCCAAAGGATTCTATCTCTAAAAAAAGAATTGAAAAGTTGGGCAAAGGCAGGGCTGCTAAATTTTATGAGATCCAACCTAACCCCGAGCAAAACACCCTAGAATTACTTGATTTAATTTTAGCTAAAACTGATTATTTAACTTACTTAGATGATGGAACAGAACAAGGAAAAGCAAGGGTGGAAAATGTTAAAGAGTTAAGGTCTGTAGCAGAAGAATTCCCTGATTTAGTTAAATTTCTAGAAAATGTTGCTTTGGTACAAGATAATCAACTTCCTGATCATAAACCACAAACTAATAACCAACTAACTAGTGACGCAGTCACTTTAATGACAATCCATTCCTCAAAAGGGCTAGAGTTCCCAGTTGTCTTTTTAGTAGGAATGGAGGAGGGTTTATTCCCTCATTCAAGAAGCATGCTTGATACCCAAGAGATGGAGGAAGAAAGAAGACTTGCTTACGTTGGGATCACCAGAGCCAAACAATATCTTTACTTAACTTATACTCGCTCTAGGCTCTACTTTGGCACTCGCTCTAATAATTTAGTCTCCAGGTTTTTAGCTTCTATTCCTGAAGATTTAATTG
>CAZMNS010000079.1:0-4073 GCA_964567705.1 uncultured Gammaproteobacteria bacterium
ACATCCCATTTTCCAGAAACTACTTGCTCATATAAATAATTAAAAGTTTTATTAGCAGCCTTTACATGCTCAGAAAAAGGAGAGTTATCATCAAAAATCTTTACAAATCCTAACCCTCCTTGAACTAACTTTACATATGGTTTTAGCATTTTTACTCCTTCAAGTTCCCCTGTAAACCAGACTTTTCCAAATTGGACTATCAATACCTTTCTTTTATACCCAGCAGCTCTTAAAGCTAAACCTAAAGCAGCAGTAGTTTTTCCCTTACCTTCACCAGTATAAACAATCACCAACCCTCTTTTAGCTTCTTTATAGTTAATTTTCTTCTTTATATTTTTATTTGACATGCCCTGAATATACACATATATACACAATTTTTGTTCTTATGCTACTTCAACCCCCGGGGTTGTTTGTGTGGAAACCTACGGATATTTTTGTTAATATGAACTGATAATGCCAAGAAGAATCATCCCTTTAATAAACGGTCAATACTATCATATTTACAATAGGGGGGTAGAAAAAAAACCTATTTTTGATAGTAGGCGTGATTATCAAAGATTCTCTAGAGCTTTTTTATATTATCAGCTTCAGGGACCTAAACCTAGCTTTTCTAAATTCTTCCAACCAAAAATGCCTAAGATAGATTTTTCTAAGAAAATTGTGGAAATTATTTGTTTTTGTTTAATGCCTAATCATTTTCATTTTTTAATCAAACAGATAGAAGATGGTGGCATTTCAGAATTTATCAGCAAGTTATCAAATAGTTACACAAAATACTTTAATATTAAATATAGAAGGGTAGGACCATTATTTCAGGGGGAATTTAAAGCAGTTTTAGTAGAATCAGATGAACAATTAATCCATCTCTCAAGATACATTCATTTAAATCCTATTGTCACTTATTTGATAAAAGACCTAGATCAGTATGAATGGTCTTCTTATGAGGAATATACAAAAGATATCAAAGGGATTTGCGACAAGCAAGAAATACTTGGGTTTTTTATGTCTCCAAAGGATTATCAGCAATTTGTTTTAGATCAAGTAGATTATGCAAAACAATTAGAATTCATAAAGCATAAGCTAATTGACAAACTTTGAGCGGTAACCCCGGGGGTTGAAACTTCCCCCTATATAAACTATCATCAAGTCTCTAGTTGAAAGTTTAACCGGAGCTTTGGAAATGATCCGAGAAAATCCTAACACTTAGAGAAGCCACAGGAGTAGCATTTCTCACAACCATCTTCCCTAATAAAAGTAGCATTTCCACATTCAGGACAAAGATCTACCTGAGTATTGGCTTTAGGTCCACCTTCAGTAACAATATCATCTCTCGTAGAGCCTTGACTGCTTAATTCTAAAGGAAGTGTTTCTGGCTCAACTTTTTCCTCCTGAGCTATAGAGAGCGCCATATCTTCTGATAAAACCTTAGCTACAGCATCAGCTAAACTCATCACTCTATCTTTCCCAAAACCTATATGGGACGCTCCCCCAATTCCCCGCAGTTGTGAAGCGATTTTTTTAGCAATAGCTACTCTGTTATCTTTAGCAACCTGCAAGGAGATTGAAACAAGTCTGCCAATTGCTTCTGCGTCTGCCATGGTGTGCATACCGCCTTTACCAATGGTAATAAACACCTCAAAAGGCTGATCTGTTCCATCTCTGTTAATGGTAACATAGCCTTTACCAACAGGAGTCATAATTTCATAAGTTCGACCTCTAAGTACCATTGGCCGCTCTTCTCTGGGATCAGTGATCTGATTTAGAACTTCCTCTTTTTTCTTTTTATCTAAAGTTGAAGCAACATTTAGAACCTGGGTAGTTTTTGAGCCATCTCTATAAACAGTAATACCATTACAGCCTGTTTTCCAAGACATAAGGTAGGCATCCATTATATCCTCTCTGGTTGCTGAATTTGGTAAATTAATTGTTTTGGAAACTCCATTGTCAGTGTATTTTTGAAAAGCAGCCTGCATCTTAACATGCCATTCTGGAGCAATTTCTGGAGCTGTTGTAAAAACTTTCTGCCAATCCTCTGGTACTTCTTCCAAACCTTTAACACTTCCCTGATCCATAATTTTTTTTGCTAAATCATCACTATAAAAACCTTGCTTTTTAGCAATCTCTGTAAAACTTTTATTAGCAATGGTTAAGATTCTCATCTCATTACCAGTTTTTCCTCCATCTCCCTTAGCTCGATGAATAAAGACAAGTGCAAAAACAGGCTCAATTCCTGATGAACAATCGCCAATAATGGAGATTGTTCCGGTTGGAGCAATGGTTGTCACAGTTGAATTTCTTAAAAGCTGATTAGTTTTAAAAGCTGAAGATTCTGGACGATCCTTAAAAGCTAACCCATCTGCACTGTCAGCATAAATTGAGGTTGGCCAGTCAGGGAAAACCCCACGATCTTTAGCTAATTCTCCTGATTTCTTGTGCCCCTCTTCATTGATAAATTTCATCACTTTTTCTGCTAGAACTAATGCTTTCTCATTGTCATAAGCAATTTTTAATCTAAATAACATATCTGCCCAGCCCATCACCCCTAAACCTATTCTTCTTACTTGATGAACTTTTTCATAAATCTGAGACAGGTTATAAGGATTAACTTGAACTACATCATCTAAAAACTCAGTAGCTTGGTGCGTTATCTCTTTTAAACCCTCCCAGTCAACATCTGATCCATCAGCTAAAACAAATTTTCCTAAATTAATAGAGCCTAAGTTACATGCATCAAAAGGCTCAAGTGGTTGTTCTCCACAAGGATTAGTAGATTCAATTTCGCCATTTTTACCCATTGGATTAGCTGGTGAATTATTTATTCTATCTATAAAAACTAGCCCTGGATCTGCACAATCCCAAGCCCGATCAATAATTTCATCAAACACCTCTTTAGCATTTAGTTTTCCAGTTATCTCTTTAGTTCTAGGATCAACCAAATCATAGTCTTCGCCTTTAAAATAAGCTTCCATGAATTTATCTGTTACAGCCACAGAGATATTAAAATTAGAGATCTGCCTATCTAGAAGTAACCTTTTAAAATGAGCTTTAACCGAATCGTCTGATAAAAATGGGGAGATCTCCTCAAAAACCGGCGCAAAAGTATCATCTAGATCAGATTTGGAGCGGATAAATTCCATCACATCTGGGTGATCAATCCGCAAAATCCCCATATTAGCACCACGCCTAGTACCACCTTGTTTGATGGACTCAGTAGCTGCGTTAAAAACTCTAAGGAAAGATACTGGTCCTGAAGCTACTCCACCAGTTGTTTTAACTCTACTACCACTTGGGCGAAGTCTGGAAAAAGCAAATCCAGTTCCTCCACCTGTTTGGTGAATTAAGGCAGCGTGCTTAATTGAGTCAAAAATTCCTGATAAGTCATCTTCAACTGGTAGCACAAAACAAGCAGAGTATTGCAGCCCATTTTGCTTTCCAGCATTCATAATAGTAGGGGAGTTGGGTAAGAATTCTTGCCTAACCATAATTTTATAAAAAGTTAATGCTTTATCAAAAACTTTTCTTCTTGATTCTCCAAAATCAAATCCAGCTGAGGCAATATCATAAGCTATATGCCAAAATCTCTCTGAAATAGTCTCAACAACCTCTAAGTTACCTCCTTTAAGCAAGTACCTTTCTTGAAGAATTTTGACAGAAGCTTCTGAGAAAGTTGGTTGAGGTAATCCTTCTGGAAGAGGAGGTATCTCATCATATCTGGGGATTAATCTAGTTTCAAAGGTACGGGAGTTAATATCAATAACTCCACTGCTTTTTCCATTTAAAATTCCATTAGTCTTTTTATTCTTAATTGGTGCGAGCTGTAAGTTTGTTTGGTTTTTCATAAAGTCACTTTGAAAAATGTGTTAACTCTCTAGCAAAGTCTTTTGGATCTCTAAACTGCCTGTAAACACTGACAAATCTAACGTAAGCTACTGGATCAATTTTTTTAAGTTCTGCTAAAACAGTTCTGCCAATAGTTTTAGAAGTAACCTCCTTAACAGAAACTTGCCTAATCTTTTGCTCAACGTTGCTAGCTATAACTTCAACTTAATCCATGGCTGGTCTTTTCTCTAAAG
>CAZMNS010000080.1:0-2083 GCA_964567705.1 uncultured Gammaproteobacteria bacterium
TATAAGTAGCTACCTACCAAGACAATAAACCCAACATGAATTAATAATTTCTTATTACGAAGTAACAAGCTTTGCTTATTCATATTCAGAAAGTAGCTGCCCTTTAACAAGCAATGCAAATTTACTGTTGGTTAATGAATATAGATTTTCCTTGGCTTTGCGACGATTCTCAACTAGTTGAATGGCCTTTAGCTTCTTTAAGCTGTGAGAAACCGTAGAGATGGGCGCGTCAATAATCTTGGCGATCTCTGAAACCGAGAGTTCGGGATAATGGCAGAGAAGGTAACAAATCTTCATTCTGGTTAGATCACCTGTAGTACCAAACCGTATCGCACAAGCCTCTATTTTTGAATTATCTTGGAGTTCTTCTTGTAAAATCCTTTTCTTGCTCATTTGCATATCTATGCAAATGATAGGAATTTATTTTACACTTGTCAACAAGAAAATAAGGTCGAAGGTTTGAGTAAGTAATATCTTTCATCGTTCCCCACCTAATCGCCTGTTTTGAAGGCTTTACAGAGGGTAATCATGTCAAACTTTTCTAAATTTCAGACCTAAGGTCTAACCATTTTTAACCCGCTGTTGGATTCGAACCAGAAAAATTAGGTTCAAAAATCATCTAAAAAGCATTAAGATTCAATTTTTACTGAAATGTTAGTAGGAAATTGAATTCAAATAACTTTGGATGCCACAAGGTTCTAAAATTGACCGCTCAGCTCCTCGACCTGGACTCGAACCAGGAACCTTCTCCTTACAGTTAACCCTTTGTTACCAAAGGACTGGACTATCTAATTCCCACTTCACATAAAGCTTTGAGGGATCGGGTATATAGTCTCTACACATTTACTACATTCATTTAAACTGAACGTAGATTTAGCTCGGGATTATCCGGCTTCGCCGGACTTCCCCGAATTAGCCCGATTTTACATCCCAACTTTCGCTGGGGCGCTGCCTATCTGACAGGGAGCCGCTCTACCATTGAGCTATCGAGGATTGTTAATGTACTTGTGGAATTTTACCATCAAATTAGGTTTAAATCTAGATTTAGACGAGCATTGAAAGCAGCGCGTTAAAATTTGTGAGGCAGCCCATCAGGGAGAACCGGACGAAGCGAAGCGGCAACGTAACAAATTTAGCGACCTTTCACTGCGAGGAGTTAAAGAAAACTTATTCAAGATAGTCTCTTAGTTTTTTAGCTCTTGTTGGGTGTTTAAGTTTTCTAACAGCTTTAGCCTCAATTTGCCTAATTCTCTCTCTAGTTACTCCAAATTCTCTTCCAACCTCTTCTAAAGTTCTTTGCTTACCATCTTCTAGGCCAAATCTTAGTTGCAGCACTCTTTTTTCCCTTGGAGATAGGGTATTTAACACCTCGTCTAAATGATCCTTTAAAAGCTCTCTGGTTGCCTGTTCATCGGGGCGAGATTTTTCATCTGGAATAAAGTCTCCTAACTGAGAATCCTCTTCATCCCCAACAGGAGCAGCTAGAGAGGTTGGCTCTTGAGACACTTTTATTATTTCTCTGGCTTTGCTTGGATCAATCCCCAGAGCATCTGCTACTTCTTCAGGTGTTGGCTCTCTACCTAACTCCTGCATCAACCGGCGCTGAGTTCTATTAAACCTGTTTATAGTCTCAACCATATGAACAGGGATCCTAATAGTTCTGGCTTGATCAGCAATGGCTCTAGTTATTGCTTGTCTAATCCACCAGGTTGCATAAGTTGAGAATTTATAACCCCTCCTCCAATCATATTTTTCAACAGCTCTCATTAAACCAATATTTCCTTCTTCTATCAGGTCTAGTAAGCTCATTCCCCTACCGACATATTTTTTAGCAATAGAGACAACTAATCTTAAGTTAGCGTTAATCAGTTGGTGTTTTGCCCGCTGCTCACCTTTTTCTGACCTTTTAGCCAGTTCAATTTCTTGGGCTGCTGTTAAAAGGGAAACTTTACCGATATCTCTTAAATATTGTCTAACAGGATCTGTAACAGAGCCTTCTTCTAGCGCCGCTAAGACTTCCAGCTCCCGTTCCAGCTCAGTAATTGTTTTACCATCCTCACTAACTTCTTCAGCTGTTGTTTCA
>CAZMNS010000080.1:2093-4061 GCA_964567705.1 uncultured Gammaproteobacteria bacterium
CTCCTCCCTCAATCAGTTTTAGATAAAAATTATCTATGCTTTCAATATCATCCTCTGGCTTTGGGAAAACTTGCAAAATCTCCTCTTGGGTAATAAACCCTCTATCTTTGCCCAGTTTAATTAATTTTTTCTCATCTAGTGGTTGTTGTTTAGTTTTTCTTTTCATAGATTTTTTAATTTTAACGACAGATCTCTAAACTTTTTACTGAGTATTCCTAGTGTCTCTATCTTATCAAACTCTTGAGCATTTTTAATCTCTAAAGACAGCTTCTCTAAAGAAGCTTTAATAAGCATCTTTTTTAACTCAGTAATTACGCTGTCTAACTCTTTTTGCCAGCTGCTTTCTTCTAAAAGTTTTTCATCAAGACTAATTAAATATAGTTTATCCACCTCTGCTACTAATTCAGGGGGCAAAGTTTTAACAAACTCAACTATTTTAAAAGCTTTTCCTTTAAAAGCTATGGTGTCTAAAAATAAAACCAACAGCACATAAATCTGACGCAGGCTTTCCTGAGTAAATAAAGTTTCAGGAAAATTAGGAACATAAGTAGTATTTGCAGGCAGTCTTAAAAGCATAGCTAGTAAATACTCTTCCAGTAGTTTTCTCCTGTCTCTTGTCGGCAGCTTATCATCCTTAGCCTTATCTAAATTAACACTTGTTTTAACTGCATAGCTAACCCTCTTAGTCATCTGCTGGCGGATAAAATCATCTTTTACTCCAAGGAGTGCTGCCAGTTTTTGAATATAGTGCTCTTTAGTCATCGGATCAGTAATTTTTTGCCATATTGGCAAAAGTTCAGCAAAAATTCCCCGTTTACCAAGGGAGGATTTAATGTCGTATCTGACTCTGACTGATTTTAGGTAATAGTCATAAATAGGGATAGAATCAGCAACTGCTTTCTCCCAAAGCTTCACCTCCTTAAGGCAAAGGTCAGCTGGATCTTTAGCGCCTGAAATTTGAATAACTTTAAGGTCTAAACCAGCTTGATCAGCGATCTCAATTCCTCTTCTGGCCGCAAAATCCCCTGCTAAATCAGTATCAAAACAAAGAGCTAAAGTTTGTGCAAATTTTTTTATCAGCTCCACATGTCCTTCGGTTAAAGCACTACCTTTACAAGCAACAATATTTTTTATTCCCGATTGAAAAGATATAATCATATCCATCTCACCTTCTACTAAAATAGCCTCTTTTTGTTGTTTAATCTCTCCTTTGCTTAAATTAAGTCCAAAAAGGAATTTAGATTTATCAAAAATAGCAGTTTGAGGAGTATTAATATATTTAGGTCCTGAGTCAGAATTATCCGAGCTTAAAATTCGGCCCGAAAAACCAACTACCCGATCCTGACTGTCAATTAAAGGAAAAGTTACCCGACCCCTAAAGCGGTCATAACAGCCCTGCATGCTAACAGGCAGGCTTTTTTTAGAAGAGATTGCAATACCAGAGGAGACTAGTTCTTCATTACTAAAACCTCTTTTTTTTAAAAAGCTGCTTAAAATTTCCCAATTAAGAGGTGCGTAACCTAAAAAAAACTCTTTAATAGTTTTCTCGATCACTCCTCTTTGCTTAAGGTAGTCTAGGGCATTTTTACCTAAAGGGTGTTCAGTTAAAATGTAGTGATAAAACTGCTTTGCTTTTTGATTAATCTCATAAATTCGAGTTAGCGTGTTAGATTCTTTTGGTTTATTTTTTAAGGTTATTCCGGCTTTTTTAGCTAAAATATCAAGTGATTCTTTAAAATCTAGTCCTTCTTTCTCCATTAAAAACTTAAAAATATCGCCGCCCAAATTACAGCCAAAGCAGTGCCAGATGCCCCGCTCAGGAGAAACCATAAAGGAAGGAGTTCGCTCATTATGAAATGGGCAATTAGCTTTAAAATTAACACCAGATTTTTTAAGAGGAAGATATTCTTGGATTAAATCAACAATATTGATTTTTTGCTTGATTAGCTCTAGATCATCCATAAAGTT
>CAZMNS010000081.1:0-1153 GCA_964567705.1 uncultured Gammaproteobacteria bacterium
GATCCAGACGGTAATGCTATCCCTATCATTGATTTAACTAAATTTGGAGGTATACTTAGGTATGATCAATAAATCCGCTAACTTAAATTCTAAACCTAATCTTGTCATTCCTGCGAATGCAGGAATCCAATTAACAGATGGAATTTTATGTGTACATTTTAGCTAGTGGAAAAAATGGAACTTTATATATAGGAGTGGCTAATGACGTAAAAAGAAGAATATGGGAACATAAAAATAATCTAGTCAAGGGATTTACAGAAAAATATGGAGCGCATACTTTAGTTTATTATGAAGAACATAAAGATATAAGGACAGCAATTTTAAAAGAAAAACAGATGAAGAAATGGAAAAGATATTGGAAGATTAAGCTAATTAATAGGATGAACTCACAATGGAGAGATTTATATAATGAAATTATTTAATTGGATCCCCGCCTACGCGGGGATGACAGAAAGAAAGGGAAAAATACAAAGTGAACATGAGTGACGATGAACAAAATGAAAAAAGTGTTTATAGGTATCTGACTAATGGCGAAGGTACCTGGTCTGCAGGTAAAAGATTACTACCATCTGAATTGGTAGATGAAGCTAATAAGAATAGAGCTTGGTTAAAAAAACCAGAATTGCCACCTGGAAATTATCGATTTTGGATAACTGAAAAAGGTAGAGATCAATACAAAGAGACCTTACTTCAAGTTCATCAAAAGTATCTTCCAGATATTACTTTAGAAGAAAAACCAAGGCGTAATTTGGAAAAAGTTATTTATGAAGATGAATTCCAGGTTGTGGAGGAAATAGAAAATGATAAATGATAAAGCTTTTTTAAACCCAAAACTTTTTGACGAAAATATAGAACAAGTTCCAAGTAGGAATGGGTTTGGGGAAGGGTTAGTTTTAGCTGCAGAGGCTGATAAAAATGTGGTGGGGCTTTGTGCAGATTTAACAGAGAGCACTAGAATGGAAGCTTTTGCTAAAAAGTTTCCTGAAAGGTTTATACAGGTTGGTGTGGCTGAGCAAAATTTAGCAACTGTTGCTGCAGGGTTAGCTTTGGGTGGCAAAATTCCCTTTATCTCCTCATATGCTATGTTTTCTCCAGGGCGAAATTGGGAACAAATTAGAACTACTATTTGTTATAACAATGTTCCTGTAAAAAT
>CAZMNS010000081.1:1163-3082 GCA_964567705.1 uncultured Gammaproteobacteria bacterium
TATTGGTTCACATGCTGGGATTTCAGTAGGTCCTGATGGGGCAACCCATCAAGCGCTAGAAGATTTAAGCTTAATGAGAAGTTTACCTAATATGGTTGTCATCTCTCCTACTGACAGTATTGAGGCTAAAAAAGCCACGCAGGCGATGGCTCATCACCCTGATCCATGTTATATGAGGCTCTCGAGAGAAAAAGTACCTGTTATAACAACTGATAAAACTCCGTTTGAGATAGGTAAGGCTGAAATATTCTGGGAAGGGTCGGACCCTAAGCCTGTTGCCACCATAATTGCCACAGGACAGATGGTATATTTAGCACTTTTAGCTGCAAAGCAATTACAAGAGAGTAACATAAGTGTTCGAGTAATAAATTGTCACACTATTAAACCTTTAGATAAGAAAACAATCCTAAAAGCAGCTGAAGAAACAGGAGCTATAGTTACTGTTGAAGAGCACCAAATCCACGGAGGTTTAGGCTCTGCTGTAGTTGAAATAATAGCTCAAAATTACCCAGTATATGTTAAAATAATAGGAGTTGAAGATAGATTTGGAGAATCAGGGCAACCAGATGAGCTACTAGAAAAGTTTGGTTTAAGTAAAGAAAAAATTATTATTGGAGTAACGCAAGTACTTAGAATGAAAGAGAAAAAATAGATGAGACCAAATATTTATATCTTGGCCATAATAATGTTTATCGGCCTAGTTTGGACTAGAAGCAGTATTGGAAAGTTTTTAGAGGGTAATTTTGCCGGAACGTTAAATGAAACATTAATCAGGTTTGCTTCTAAAAATCCTTATCCGTGGTTTAAGGGGTTTCTAGAGAATTTTGCTATTCCTAATTCACAAGTTTTTGGATACCTTACTTTATATGGTGAGTTATTTACTGCCGTAACAACTCTAGTGATTCCTTTTTATCTGCTATTTAGTAAACAAATAAATAAGAACTCTCTTATTTTACTATTGCTGGGTCTTAAAGTTGGGATTTTCTTAAATTTAATTTTTTGGCTAGCATCTGGATGGCTTTCGCCTTCTACCTATAGCTTGAATTTATTAATGCTTGGGGTTCAAGTTATTCTCGCCTTTTATATATACAAACTTTTTTTAGCTCAGAGGTAAAGAGTTAGCTGAAGCTTCATTGACTTAAAAGAGGCGATTGGAATATACTTCATAAATTATGCTTACTAATTTTCCTAACTCTACAGCAATACTTTTAGGCTCACTATTAATCTCAGTTTCCATTTTGATAAGCGGTGGTGTTATAAAAATAAGAGGAGTTAATATTCCTTCAACTTCAGGTTTGGAAACTACTACCACTAAAACTACTGATAATACCCCAACTCCATCCTCTCCCCCATCAACTTCTAGAGCATCAGTAGATGATGATCCTGTGCTGGGAAATGCTGATGCTCCAATAACAATTGTTGAATTTTCAGATTATGAGTGTCCATTTTGTAAACGCCATTTTACTCAGACCCTTCCTCAGTTAAAAAAAGATTATATTGATACGGGTAAAGTAAAGCTAGTTTATAGAGATTTGCCGCTGTCTTTTCATGACCCAATGGCAACAACTGAGGCAATTGCTGCAAATTGCGCTAGGGAACAAGGAGGAGATGAAACTTATTTTAAATATCACGATGAGCTTTTTAAAAGGACTACCTCAAATGGAAATGGACTAACTAAAGATAACCTCTATCAAATTGCAGCTGATTTAAGTCTTAATAGTGCTAATTTCGCTTCTTGTCTTGACAGCGAAAAATATAAAGATGAAGTGGCTAAAGATTCAAGCGACGCCCAAACAGCTGGTGCTTCTGGGACGCCATCGTTTATTATTGGAAAGTCTGGAAATGAAATTGAAGGAGAATTAATAGTTGGTGCTCAGCCTTTTTTTTTTTTTTTAACTGTTATTGATGACATACCATAA
>CAZMNS010000081.1:3092-4048 GCA_964567705.1 uncultured Gammaproteobacteria bacterium
TATTCACATCCTGATTCTTTTTAAGATAAACTATAGGAAATGTTTGATTTAATATCCATTGGAGACTGTGTTATTGATACTTTTATTCCTTTGCTGGATGCTGAAATTGTAAACAACAAGGAAAATATTCCTTCAATTGCTTTAAGATTTGGAGATAAAGTTCCTGTTGGTCCATCAATCTCACTGGTAGCAGGAAATGCTGCAAATAATGCTGTTGGTTCTAGCAGATTAAATTTAAAAACTGCTATTTATACTCATGTCGGAAACTTTGGGGATGATACGGATGATGATAGGATCAAAAAGAAATTTAAAAAAGAAGGTGTGGATATAAGATATGTTACAGAAACAAATAAATACCCATCTAACCATCATGTGGTTCTAACCTTTAAGGGGGATAGAACAATTTTAATTTATCACCAGCCCTGGGAATACAATTTACCGGATTTGGAAAAAACAAAATGGGTATATTTTACTTCCCTAGGGCCAACTTTCCCTAAGACAAAAATAGTAGAGCAGCTCATCAGATACTTAGAGAGAACCGGTGCAAGGCTTTTGTATAATCCCGGAACTTTTCAAATCAAACTCGGTGTTAAAAAAAGCCCGAGACTCCTATCTTTAACAGAGGTTTTCATTGTTAATGTTGAAGAATCAAAAAGAATTTTAGGAATTGATGAAACAAAAGAGATCCCTATAAAAAAGCTCTTGAGTGACCTTGCAGATTTAGGGCCAAGAAAAGTAATTATTACAGATGCCGAAAATGGTTCATATGGCTATAACGGTGAAAAATATTTTAAGCTTGGAATTTTTAAATCAAAACTGACAGAGACAACGGGTGCAGGGGATGCCTTTGCAACAGGGGTTTTAGCGGGGCTTAATCATGGTGAGGATTTGCCTAATTCAATGCGTTGGGGAGCAGCAGATGCTGCATCTGTTATAGAACAAGTTGGTCCCCAAGC
>CAZMNS010000082.1:0-4017 GCA_964567705.1 uncultured Gammaproteobacteria bacterium
CAACCTTCAGGGCTTATAGCTGCAAGACTTTCTAAATCTACTGAGTCATCCAGTAATCCCCCTAGTTCCCGATTAAACTTTACAGCTAACAAGTTATCAGGATCTAACTGTTCTCCAGAGGAACCAAGCTCCGTTATTAAGTTATATATAGAGATAGGATCTGTATTTAGGACCTGAGCTGAAGTCTCAGGAATATCTAACGGAAACTTTCCTTCTGAAACTAATTTCTTTAAATGGGCACTTAACTCATCTGCACCCTCAGTAAATCTGGGATCTTCTCTTGTTTGATTTAATATTGACTCAATTCTCAAAGCCATTCGCATATTATAACGAGCCAAGCAATATTTTGCAAAAAAAGATAGGATTTTAGTTATTAAGTTTACTGATTAGGAAACTGGGCTAGCGTAGCTACAACTGTTTTGGTACTTCCTTCTGAGAAAACCTCAATACTAATATTGTCCCCAACTTTTTTCTTCTGAATGATCTCTGAAACTGTAGTCTCTTCATTAATTGTTTGGCCATCTATCTTAGTTATTACATCCCCTTCTTTTATTCCTGCTCGCTCAGCTGGAGAACCTACAACTACTTCTTGAATATAGGCTCCTTGGGGAAGACTGTTTGCATCAGCTTGCTGTAAGTTAAGTAAAATATAATTTACCCCTAAAAAAGCTCTGGAAATTCTGCCAGTAGAAACAAACTCATCAACAATAGATTTTACAGAATTAATAGGGATGGCAAATCCAATATTTTGCGCTCCCTCTGTGGTTGCTACATTAACCCCAATTACCTGACCAGAGCTATTTAAAAGTGGTCCTCCTGAGTTTCCAGGATTAATTGCAGCATCAGTTTGAATTAAATCATCTAATCTATCTAAACCCCCTAAAAAGGGATTCCCAGTATTAACTACTCTACCTAAACCAGAAACAACTCCAGTTGTTACAGTGTTACTAAATCTACCTAAAGCATTTCCTATAGCAATAACAGTTTGTCCTACTTTTAAATTAGAAGAGTCACCCAGCTCAAGAGGAGGCAAATCTGATCCATCTATTTTAACTAAAGCCAGATCAAGGCTGGGGTTGGGATCACGGTAAATTGTAGTAACTTCATATCTTTTACCATCCCTTGAGACAACTGTATAAGTAGTATTAAGATCATTAACTACATGTCTATTAGTAACTAATACACCACTGGCAACTACAAACCCAGTACCAATGGTGCTCTCTCTAGTTTGAGGAATAGCAGTAGGATCAAAAGGGTTTATAACCCGCTGAGTTACACCAATTGCTACAACTGAAGGTGAAGAGTTTTCTACAACAGAGATTACTGCATTTTCTTCTTGAACAACTACCCTTTTCTCCTCTGTGGTGCCCCTATCTACTTTCATTAACTCACCTAAAGAGATCTTACCTTCACTAATTAATCTGGTAATTGTTACCAAAGCCAATACCCCTATGATAAATACTAAAACAATATATCTTGTTCTATCAGTCATTTGATTTTTTTAAGCTGATAGATTTTACCATAAATACAAATAACACTATGCAGCCACAGGAACAAGCTGTGTGGCAAGAGAAGCTCGTTGCTGATCATAATCTTCCGGTGTAAATAATAAAGTCGCATCTACATCATAGATATGAATATAAAAACCATTTTGAACAATTTCATCTCTCACTTTTAAGAAAGTTTCTGATGGTTTGTATCTTTTTACTATCTCGTTCTGGATCACTGACGATCTTTTTCCTTTTTTAGCTACAGATTCCACTATTGCAACTTTTTCTATGACATCAGTTTGGTTTTCTCTTTCATCAACTTCTTTGCCTATACCCTTAAGAATCACCCCTGATAGTTCAGTACCGGGTAAACCAACTAGAATAAGCTTATGTTTTCCTTGATACTGCGGACGCATCCTATCCATTGGTCCTTGATACTCAGTACCTCTTAAGAAACTTTCATCGCTAGATCTATCAAATATTAGAGTTATGCCAGGATCTTCCACTCCCGCATCAGCAGCTTTCTTATCAATTGCAACGCCTCTTTCTATAGACGGTTTAGCGCCATATGATGCCGCGATACTTTGATAATAAACTCTCTCAAATGGAGTTGCTTTTCTTAATCTTTCTAGAATAGCTTGTCCATCTGTCTGATTTCGAAGAAGTGCTTCAGTAGCAGAAGAGATCTCATCATCATTCTGACCAACCTGAGAGTAATCAGCACCAAAAGGCGAGTCATCCGAGGCTATATCCATGCCAAAAAATTCCCCTGCTCTGTCCCCTGATATTAATATCATACGCAAGGCATCAACAGATGTGCCGTGCAGTAATGTACCAGGAATTAACGGTTGATTTCTAGATTCTACTATTGATCTATTGCGTGAACCGGCTCTCTCTTTTTTATTAGCATCATTAGAATCCTCTATTACATGCTTAAGAATGTTTCTTAATAAGAGCAACTGATATCTTTGAGATATCATATTGTTTGGAACTTTATCCATAGCTGACAACTGTGCTTCTGTTAGATTACTACCATTCCTTAATCTAGCTCTTTTTTGTTCCGAGGTTAGACTTTCCCACTGAAGATTCTGATCCAAACCTTGTAATCTAGAGATGTCAAATATCCTGTCATAAGATATATACCACTGACGCGGTACAGCTAACACTAATTTAAAGATGTCATCTGGACTAGGAACTTCTTGTGTTATAACTCTCTCTAAAAGCTCATAAGGTATTTTCTGGTCTAAACTTTTAATTGATTCCTCAGGGAATAATTCTGGAGCCAATCTACGCAATCTGACATAAGATTTTGCATAAGTTCTATTTGTTAGAATATATAACTTAAATCTTTCAAATGAGTTTTTTGTTTTTCCTGAAGTTACTTCAAGCTCTTTTTCAAAAGTTTGTTTAATTTCTTCTTCTTCGCCTTCTAAATTGATTAAGCCTAATGCTTTAGATATCTTATTAAATATGGCTCCAGCCTCTAATTCTCCAATACCCTTCAAAACATCTCTTTGCATCCGAAACTCATCAATTAATCTCCTGATTGTCTTTTCCCTCATGTATTGGTTATTCAATCGAGAAAATTGCTCATGTGAGTCTCTATCGTTTACATTTAAAAAAGCTTTTAAAATATCTTCTTGTAATTTTACTACCTCACCTTCAGAGTGACCCAAAGATATTATTTCTCTAATTATCTCAGAATTATCTTCTAATATTTGTTTGGCAACTACCTCAAGAGATTGAGTATTTAAACTAGACCCATTCTCTATTCTTCTTTGGACACTGATCCTAATTAATTTTGCTATTAATTCAGTATTATCTAAAATAGTTTTTTTAATTTGTTGTTCGCTGGGAGCATTGGACAATGAGTATTCGTGTTTTAATCTTTTAATTTCACTATTTTTTGAGTTATGAAGTTTAGTTCTGACAGCAATTTCATCTTCTGCTTCTTTTAACCTAGCTATCTCTTCTGCTAATTTCGCTCTGTGTCCTCTGTTAGCTAACTTAGCTATTACTCCTTTTTGTTCTTCATGAGTCAACTCTCTCTCTAAAGATTGCTTAACCTTACTTAGATTATTACTTTCATTTCTACTTAGAATTGTATCTACCTTTCTACTAATAACACCAACGTCTTTATCATAATTTTCTTTTTCTTGCTGTTCCTCCTTTTCAATTTTCTGTTTTTCATGTTCTAACCTAGTTTTTATTATTGAGAGTTGTCTTGCATGAACACTTAATTGTTCCAGTAATTGTGGTATTTCTCTGCTGCCTAAGCCTAAGTGTCCTGAACTATTAACTTTAGCGATCAACCAGGCTATTTCTTTAGAATGTTCAGCTGCTTGCTTTAAAACATCGGTCATAGGCAAAATTTCTATTTGAACTAGTTCTGATTGATCTATTTCACGAGTAATATTATCTAAGGAGGTAAAAAACTTTTGAACAAACTCTTGAGTTTCTGGAGGAAAACTGTTTATAACCTCAATTAATGTTTGTGGCGATCTTTCTTTAGATTTAACCTCTTGGG
>CAZMNS010000083.1:0-3733 GCA_964567705.1 uncultured Gammaproteobacteria bacterium
CTGGAGAATGGAAAAGTTTCAAGCTAGGATTAAAGAGGTTTTAAAAAAGCCATTTACTGTTGCTGATTTAAAAGTTAATGGCGAAGATGTAATGAAAATTTTAAATATTAAACCTTCTAGAAAAGTAGGTGAAGTTTTAGAGGTTCTTTTTCAAGAAGTTTTAGAAGATGCTTCCAAAAATAAGAAAGAATATCTTTTAGAGAGAATTAAGCAACTCTAGTAGTTCTTTCAAAACTAAGTTCGCCTTCTTTTATCATTGCCACAACTTTTGTAGAACCATTCCTGTCTATAAAATCCTTCCAAGTTTTTATATCAGGTAAAACTACTTCTAAATCTCTTCTTCTCTGAAATGGTCTAACTTGCACTAACATCCCTTCTTTCCAATAATGCACAAATACTGGATAATCCCTTAAGGCTACAGCAATTATTACGTCACTTGGAGGAACTTCATCTACAGGGTAATTTCTGAAATCTGATAATTCCATTCTCAGAATATACTTCCTAGTTTATTTAAAAGCAAGTAGTTCTAATGGCCTAGCTTTTCCTCCCAAAAAGTAAGTAAGGCTGTGGCGTTAAAGATCGAAGAATAGGTTCCTGAGATAATACCAGCAAGTAAAGCTATTACAAAATACTTTATTGTTTCCCCACCAAATAAAAGCAGGGCAAATAAAACAAAAATTACTGTTAAAGATGTATTTAAAGACCTAGGGAGAGTTTGGGTAATAGAAATATCTGCAACAGTTTCAAACTTTTTACCTAAGTTTTTTGGTAAGTTTTCCCTAATCCTATCAAAAACCACAATAGTGTCATGGACTGAAAAGCCAATTATTGTTAACATTGCTGTTACAAAAAGAGTATCTATTTCTACATTTAAGAAATGTCCCAAAATTGCAAACAAACCTACAACTATTAACACATCATGTATTAGCGCCACAATTGTTGCGACCCCAAATCTTAAAGAAGATGTAGGCTTTGGTACTTTTCTAAATGCAAAAGTTATATATAGAACAATCATCAGACAAGCTAAGGCAATTGCTAAAATTGCTTTTTTTTCTAGCTCCTTACCTATTGTTGGCCCAACATTTTCCTCTCTCCTTACTTCAAACACTCCAGCACTGGAGGCAATTTCTGTTTTTAAACTATTTAGCTCCATTGTTTCTAGAGGCTTGGTTCTAATAATGTATGTGTTATCTCCAGACTTAGTTACCTGTCCATAGCTTTCTAATTTTTCTTTTGATGTTTGATCTTCAAATTTGTACTCTAGTAAAGCTCCACCAGTAAAATCTATCCCTAGTTTTAACACAGAAGTGGCTAAAAAATAAAGTCCAGGAAGTATAAATAATAAAAAAAAAACAAAGAACCAGATCTTAAACTTCATTAAGTTCATAAATATTTAATTTTTTGCTTTGCGCAAAAGGGAAGCTTGCCTTATATCTTCTTGCAACTCACTAATTAACTCATTAACTACTTTTAATATTTTTTCTTCTACTTTTTCAATATTCTTAAATAGGTGTTCCCAAATTTTACTATGATCGTTCTCTCCTAAAAGATTAATGAAACTAAGCTTTTCCTTCTCGTTAAGTTCAGAAAATAAAGTATCTAAAATACTGGTGTGAATATGAGAATCAATCAGTTCCGCTAATTCACTTCTCTCCTGCTCTCCAAAATCTAAAGTGTCTAATTCAATAAATAATGGTTCTAGATCTATTAAATGCGAATAAAAGTGTTTCTTCATACTAATTAACAGCCAATAAGTTACTATTCAATTTCACCGGGCCAAGTGGGACTTTATCTTCAGGGTCATCTATAAAAAAATATAACACAGGCCCTTTTCTTGGTCCCTTTGCCAGTCCCACCTCATGCATTACCTCAGGTGAACCTCCTAAGTGTTTACCAGTCCAAGCAGCTGGTCCGGCATCCCCAATTACCGCCACCACAGCTTGCCCTGTTTTAGGATTTATAACTAACATCTTTCTAAACTTATAAAAATCTCTATACTCGCCCACTCTTTCTGCAAAACCTGGAGATAAAAAAGTCTGGACTGCTAAATAATATCTTTCCCTCATCTCATCTTCATAACTAAACTCACTTTTGCTGGGTGCAAAATGCCCCCAAGCCCCAAGCCCTGGCGCAATTCCAGATGAACCATACATTGCCCAATCCTGTGCATTTCTGGCATGTGCTTGCAAGCTGTCTCCAGGATATCTATAAAGATGCTGCTCCCCTCCAATCATTCCATAACTTCTATTTAATCTTTTTCCTTGCAGCTCCGGCGCAACTTTAATACCAGTTCTATTAGATATTACATCAGCAATAGTAGCCTCTTCTTCTTTGGTTAAAGCTCTTACTTCTTCTGGAACTTGTGTTTTTAACTCTGCTGCAAGCAGGGCATTTTTATCTTCTTCACCTTCTATATTTGCCTCACTAGTTAAAACGTTATGCGTTGCCAAAGGAGCACCTGGCGCGTTAAGAAGCATTAATCCAGAAATAGAACCAAGTGCTACATTTTTTAGATGTTTATCTAGAAGAGAGTCTGTTAAATCCTTATGCTTAGCAGTCCATTTTTTTCTTAAATGCTCAAAATGTGGACGCTTACTAGTAAATAGTTGCATCTTATTTTTTTCTAAAATTACTTTCTCCCCAAGTCTTAACAAAAGAGTTAGGTAACTCCAAATTCACATTAGACAAATAGAGCATTAATTTCCCGTGATGAATCCTTTCATGTTGTAAAAGCCATATAATCATAGCAACCTTTTCAGAAGTGTCTATTTTTTCTATCTCTTTAATAAACTCATTAGTTTTTTTACTTAACTCATTTAAAATTTGTTCTTTAGAATATTGTTCTAAATCTTTTTTATTAGGGATAGAGTGTCTGTCATTAAAAGCTAGTTCTCCAGTTCTTAGTCCTTCTAAATAACAATATCTAGTTCTAACTAGACAAGCAAACTCCCAGGCAAAAGACTTAAATCTATTTTCAAATGGTTTTTCATGCCATTTCTCTGATGGAATATTTTGAGCAAATCCTACACTAGCACTATTACAATTCCTCCAAGCATTTTTTAAATTTTGTATTAATCTTTTGTCCATACTTCTTCGTCATTCTGGCTTGTCCAGAATCCTTATATTCTTTGTCATGTTGGCTTGACCAGCATCTATCTTATTATCTCTTGATAAAGATCTATAAATTCTGGGTTAAACTTTTTAATCATATTCAATTTGTTTGCTCTATTCATATCTTTAATCTGCTTTTCTCTAATAATTGCTTGTAATTCTCCTTCAACTATTTCGTAATAAACTAACTTATGCAAATGGTACTTACTTGTAAACCCTTTTATAAGTTCTTGCTTATGTTCAAAAACTCTTCTAACTAAGTCATTGGTAACTCCTGTATAAAGTGTTGGTCTATTATTCGCCATAATATAAACATACATTTGTTTCATTAAGTCATCCTGGTTTATCCAGGATCGTTTGATTCTGGAATCGCTTTGCTCCCCAGAATGACATCTATCTTATTAGTAATCTAAGTATTGTTCTGGTTACTATTATTGCTGTAAACATAGAAACTAATACTCCTATTGCCAAGGTTATAGCAAACCCTCTAACTAATCCTGTCCCTATAATTAATAATATCCCTGCAGTAATAAGTGATGAGATATTTGAATCCCTGATTGAGGACCAGGCTCTATTAAAACCTTGTTCCAGAGCTTGTCTTTTATTTCTGCCCCATCTTAAC
>CAZMNS010000084.1:0-2565 GCA_964567705.1 uncultured Gammaproteobacteria bacterium
CTCAAAATATAAATGATGGAGATAATCTTTTTACCATTAGGTCTCAGGATAAGGCAGGAAACTTTACGGAAATTGTTAGAAAAGTAATTTATAACCCCTCCTAAAATGGATCGTTTAACATCTAACCTTCTCATAATAGGTTTCATCGCGGGTCAGATAATTAAATTTCCTTCCCAAAACCAAGGGCTAATACTTTTAGATATTGCACTTTTTCTAATTGCAATTATTAACTTACCTAGAATCAAAGATTTAACATGGAGTATTCCTCTTGTTTATAGATTTAGTTTAATTTTTATTTTTATCTCGATACTTTCTTTACTTTTTACTCCACTTAATTTAACTAATCTGGAATATTTATATAGCTTCTTTTACATTTTGCGATTTGCAGTCATCTTTTTCGTAAGTTTTTTAATTTTTTCAAACACTATTAAAATTAACAGGATCTTTGATAACATATTCATTTACTCGGGAGTGATCATTGCTGCAATTGGAATAATTCAGTTTATATTTTTACCAGACGTTGGATTCCTACAGATTAATCAATGGGATCCACATTATTTTAGGGCTGTATCAACTTTTCTTGACCCAAATTTTTTAGGAGCTTTTTTGGTCTTAACATTGATCTTTCTTTTTATAAAACAAAACTTATTTAAAGATAAATTCCTAAAATATCTTTTACTACTTATTCCCTATGTAACTCTTCTTTTAACTTTTTCTCGGAGTAGTTATTTAATGTTTTTGTTAAGCTTTACTGTAATTTCCCTTCAAAAAAAATCTAAGCTTTCATTTCTACTAACTCTTCTTTGTTTTGTAGGATTATTGATTGGTTTTTGGAGTTATACTCAACTTATATCAAAACCTCGAAATATTGATCGTCAGGCTTCAGCAAGTTTTAGACTTAACACCTGGCAGCAAGGAATAAATATTTTTCAAAACTCCCCCATTTTAGGTGTTGGATTCAACTCTTATCGCTATGCAATAAAACAGTATAATTTAGCAGATGAAGGATTTGTTAACGCTAGAGGCTCTACATCAAATGACTCCAGTTTGTTATTTGTTTTAGCTACCACCGGAATAGTTGGAATTATAACTTATTTAATATTTATTCTAGTATATTCAAAGTTTCGTATCGACATGCTAGAGAAAACGAATATGCCCTGATATTACTTAGTGGGTTATCAGGACTTATGATTCATAGTCTATTTAATAACTCCTTATTCTATCCGCTTATTTTAGTATGGATAGCACTAATTTTATCAAGATTAAATAGGTTATCTTAATCTTCCCCAGAAAGTAACCCGCTTTTCTTTTAAGAACCTATCAATATAGCTTGTGCTAACAACTTTATCTTTTTGGATTCGTGAACGCTCTTTAAGAAGTTTTGGTATGTTAACAATAATCCACAAGTCAGCAAGAAAGGGTGCCCAGTAATAACCATTTTTTATTTGATATATATAAGTGTTAAGGTGGACTAATAAAATTTTTAACCATCTCCATCTTTTCAACAGCAAATCTACTGAAAAATCTTTAATAATAGTTGCTGTCATATTTCTAAATTGCCAATATTCAACATGGTGAGGTAATTTTTTGGAGGTGGCTTTATGTTTATGATAAACAATTGCCTGTGGACAATAAATTGATTCATACCCTAAAAACTGCGCCCTAAAGGCGAAATCAACTTCCTCGGAATACATAAAAAAACTCTCATCAAACATTCCTACTTTAATAAAATCCGTTTTTCTAAAAAGGGATGCTCCCCCTGTTGCACCGAAGATGTAAATTTCCTGAGAATACTGATTGTGATCTTTCTCGCTCCAGCCAATTGATTTTGCTTGTCCTATCTCATTAATTTCAATCCCTATCCCATCGATAAGTTTTCTGTCATAAAAATTTAGAATCCTGGAATTTACAGATATTACTTCATCATGTTTATTTGCACATTCTACTAAGCTTTTAAGCCAATTTTTATCAACATACGTATCATTGTTTAAAAAAACTACATATTCACTAAAGCTTGCCTTAACTCCTTCATTTATAGCTTTGGCAAAGCCATAGTTTTTGTTTAATTTGACTATTTTGACTTTTGGAAAGTTTTTAACTGTATATTCAATAGAATCATCTGTAGATCCGTTATCGACAAGTATAATTTCGTAATTATTAAACTTTTGTTTTGTTAATGATGTTAAACAATCATCTAATAACTCTTTTCCATTCCAGTTAGGGATTATGACTGATACTTTTTTATTCATATAATTTTTATTTTGATGCCACTAAAATAAAATGTTCAATCAATAAATTTGGATAATTTTTAACAAGCTGTGGCTTTATTACTCTTTCAAATATAAAGCTTATAATTGGTAATCTTTTTATAAAATTCTCAAGAGGGGCTCTGGTGATAGTGGGAAACACTTCATTAACTTTCCAACCTGATTTCTTAATGGTCTCGGGTAAAGTTTTTATAGAATATAAATGAACATGAGTTTTATCTAAGATACCACTTTCTTGGTATTCAAACTTTCCATCAAAAAATAGCTGCTTTCTAATCGCCCAACATGCAATATTAGG
>CAZMNS010000084.1:2575-3731 GCA_964567705.1 uncultured Gammaproteobacteria bacterium
CTTAAAACCTCTTCTCCATATATTAAATGTTCTATAATATCCGCAAGAATTATATAGTCATAATCTTTATTAAGCTCTTTTGCTATGAATTTTTCCTCAATGGAGGAGGTGATTAATTTTCTGACTCCTTTAGGAATTTTTTTGGCAGCCAATTTATCAGATTCGACTACGTCAACAATGCATCCATTCTCCAAAAAAACCCTTGTCATATACCCGCTTGAGGCCCCCACTTCTAATACTGTTTTCCCCTTACCGACAAGTTGAATAATTTTCTCCTGGGACTTAGAAAAACCATGCTTTTTATAAGTATCCTCGTATACACTCATATATTTAGGAATTATTTAAAAACCCTTTTTGTAACAAAGAATAAAAATACCGTAAACGATAACACCTCCGATGCGGTAGTCATCCAAGCAGCTCCCATAAAGCCATAAGTCGGAATTAATACTAAATTACCAATAACATTAAATAAGAGTGTGGCTATCGATAAGTAGATTACCTGTTTTAAATACCTATCCGTTGAAAGCAATACTTGTACTGCCGGTACATGAGCAAACATGAAAGGGATTGCCATCGATAAAACATATATTACTGGAATAGTATTTATATAATCTGGCAGTATTGTTTTAATAACAAGCGGCAGGACTAATAGATAAATTAGGTATATTAATACTCCAAGAGCTGCAGTTACTTTTATACTCTTAAAGTAAACCTTTTTAACTTGATGGGAATCAAGTTCATGAAGCTTGGCAAGTACCGGAAAAAGAACAGCTGAAAAAATAGAAGGAATAAAGGTTATGGCTTCTAAAAATCTATATCCGGCCCCATAAATGCCTGTCTCAAAATCTCCTTTGATATAACTTAACATGATCACATCAACCTTAAAATAAAGTAGTCCGAGGATCCCAATAAATCCATAAGGCAATGAACCTTTGATGAGTCGTTTGAGGGTTGAAGAATTAACTGTAGAAAAAATAGAATGAGGAGAATTTTTAAGCAAGAAGATTAAGGTTATTAAGAGATAAATAAACTGACTAATAATTAAAGCATTTACTGCCCCCACTACTTCATAGCCGGAATTGACCAGAATATAGCCTATTAAGGCCATGGAGATACTTGCAACGGCCAGCGAGATGGCAGAATACTGTAACTTCCT
>CAZMNS010000085.1:0-3660 GCA_964567705.1 uncultured Gammaproteobacteria bacterium
TTCCTGACCTGCAAATGAGAATTGTCCATCCCTTAAAACAACATGGAATGATGCTTGTGCTGCCTCAACAGTAAAAACATTATTTAAGTAACCTATATTATCTTTTAATAAAGCTCTTGGCCTTTGATGTCCTCGATACTCTTTTCGGTATCTCAGAACAGTTAATTTAGGTTTGTCTTGATCTCTAGTTAGCGTAACGCCATGAAAATCAAAATTACTTGGTGACCATGAGGGGATAGGTAAGTCTTCCCCTATAACATATAAAACCGTCTCAGGATTAAAACTTTTTGGCAGAATGTAAAAATCAGTTGGAACATCGCCCAATCTTTGGCTGTATACAACACCTCTTCTAGAGAATCCTTCCAAATATTCATAAACTAAGCGAGCTGCAGATGCATTAAAATGTAAATCAGTTAAATTTAACCACCTAATTTTAGAACCAAAATTTGTAATAAAGCGACCTTGTTCTTTTACCTCTTGCCCAGTCAGCTCGGGGTAATACTTAGCGATTTCGATATGTTCTTGATTATGCATTGTAATTATGTAGCATAATACCAAAAACTTCCTATAGGGGAATATTCCTATTTGTTTAACTAGAACTTAATTCTCTGTTATTCTTAAATTATTGATTATAAATTTCATAATATACTCCTTTTGTTGTTCCTCTTTTTCTAATTAAGCCCTGATCTTGAAGTTTTTTAAGATCATATCTTAGAGTTCTCTCATTTATAGCCATAAATCTTCTTCTAATTTGATCAAAATTAACTAGTCTTTGATCTTTAATAATATTTAAAATCTCAGCTCTTCTTGGAAGTAAATAATCTTCAGGCTCTATATGCTGTTTTTCTAAAACTAAGCTTTTTGCCTCATTGCCAGAAGATGCAATAGCCTCAAGCATAAACTCTAAATAATCTGTAACGTCCTTTTCACTATCTTCTAGAGTTCTATAATACTCAACTCTATGGTTGTCTAAATACTCTTCAATCGAAAGTAACCCTTTCATCCCGTAACCGCTTTTGTGTAAAACAGCTTGGATTAAAAGTCTACCAACTCTACCATTTCCATCTAAAAATGGATGGATTTTTTCAAAACTATAGTGTGTAAGGACAGCTCTTATAGGTATAAATTGCTCCTTAGATGAGTTAGAGAAGTTTAATAACTTCTCAATTAAGTTAAGAATTTGCCTTGGGGGAGGAGGAAGATAGATAGCAATTCCAGCTGAATTAAAAATTGCTCCAATATCTTGTCTAAAAAACCCTAAATTTTGTTTATCTATAAGGCCATTCATGGTTAGGTGATGGAGAGTTAAAATATCTTTTAATTTCAAATCTTTTTGCGCGCCTCGGGAGTAGATCCAATTCAGGGCTCTTAGAATATTAAAAATCTCTTGTTTTTTTTGATCTTTGGAAGAAGTTTTTAGTAGATCATCTAAAGTTAAAGTATTTCCCTCAATCCTGGCTGAGAAAAGTGAGGATTTTAAAGAAGATTGCCTTCTAATATTAGTTTCAATTTCAGGAGGAATTTGGATAGAATCTATGACTTCTTTACTTGCTTCAATTGATTGTAAGAAAGATGTAATCTTTGGGGTTAAAAAATATGTAGGGGGGATTACCATATATTTCCTAATACTACCAAATACTGCCAAATATTGTTTAGATGCACCAATGTGTCTAGCTACCACACCCTGGATGTGTGTAGTGCCTAACTTAGTGATCCTCTTTCTTTTAATTTTTAAGTATAATTAACACTTAATGAAAAATTTAGTTCTAAATTACTTTGAGAAACTCAAGAGTTATTCTAATTTTAGATTTATTTTAGAGCTAACTTTACTGGCATTTTTACTAAAAATTATTTTTGGCACATTTGGAGTGCTTTTAGGAACAGCGTTGGGGATTGATACTTCTACTGATTTGAAGTTAGAAGAAGATTTTATAAGCAAAAGCATCTTTCTAATTTTTATTCTAACTTCTCTTTATGCTTTCATAGAAACTTTAACTGGGCAATGGTTAATAATTTGGTTTACCTCAAAATTTACTAAAAAGTTATGGATACAAATTATTGCCTCAGCCTTAGTTTTTGCTGCTTTACATATAGACCCAGTACTTATAGCTGGAACTTTTCCTATAGGTGTAATTTTAGCCTGGAGTTTTATTGTAAAGAGCAAAAAATCCATTTGGGAAGCTCTTTGGGTAACTACAGCAATTCATGTGTTGCATAATTTATTAGTTTTACTGCTTTTTTGGAAAACAGCAGAGTTAATTAAGATTTAAAGGTTACTATTGAATTAGCCTCTAAAGATGTGTAAAATTGCTGTTTATGGGAAGTTATTTACTTACTTTACTTATTAATACAAAACTTGATGATAGTGAGCGCAAAGAGCTCCTTGCTTCTATAACCAAAAATTTTGGGAAATTAACCAAAGATGAAAGCTGGGGTTCAAGGGAACTAGCTTATCCTATTAAAAAACAAGATCAAGCTTTTTATGTCCACTTTGAGTTTGAAGCTGAACCCAAAAATATTTCCTCGCTTGACAAAAATTTAAAATTAAACGAAGATGTGATACGTTACCTTTTAATTAAAAGGTAACGGGTTATTAAGCGAACCATTAACTGATTATGGCTACAAGAAGTTGGAATAGAGTAGAATTAATAGGTAATTTAACCCGTGACCCAGAGCTACGTTATACCCCATCAGGCAGTGCAGTTTGCACCTTTTCTATTGCTACTAACAGGACTTTTATGTCTGATGGCGAAAGGAAAGAAGAAGTTGATTTTCACCGCATTGTTT
This sequence comes from uncultured Gammaproteobacteria bacterium, assembly GCA_964567705.1. Taxonomy (GTDB): domain Bacteria; phylum Patescibacteriota; class Microgenomatia; order Daviesbacterales; family UBA10151; genus CAZMNS01. The sequence continues at coordinate 2,788 of CAZMNS010000085.1, forward strand.
CCTGGAACAAATTAGCAGAACTTTGTAGTCAATTATTAAAAAAAGGTAATCGGGTTTTTATCTCTGGCAGACTCCAAAACCGCTCCTGGGAAGCTGCTGACGGTCAAACCAGACAAACAACAGAGATTGTGATTGAAGATATGATCCTTTTAACCTCTAGAGGTGTCCCTGCAAGTGAAGCAGTGGCTGAAGAGACAAGTACTCCTGAACCAGAAAAAACTGCTCCAGCTAGTGAGGTAGAGAAAGATGTTTCTGCTGCACCAGAAGAAGAGAAAAAACCTCCAAAGATAAAAGAAGAAGTAGCAGAGATTAACGACGAAGACTTACCTTTTTAGATTACACTTCAATCGACAGGCCAATTCACTTGCTCGCTAACGCAAGTGTCCTGCGGTCCAATACTTATCGGACCTCGGATACGCTCCGACTAGCGTCGGAGTCTAGAGCTCGCTTCGTTCAGGACCCGTCTCCCTCGCAGTTTCATACCTGACTCTTGTCTCTTGAGCCTAGATACTATATAATTTCTCCCTATGGCAATTAAAAAAGAGAAAAAGAGCGAAAAAACTGAAGAGTCTACAGTTTTAAGAGGCGTAAGACTTAAAAGAAAATGCTTTTTTTGCGAAAGTAAAACGCAGCCAACTTACACTGATTCAGTAGCTTTAAGAAGATTTTTATCAGATCGTTCTAAAATTATCCCAAAAATGAGAACTGGTGCTTGCAGCAGGCACCAAAGACAGGTTTCTAAACAGATTAAATATGCCCGCCACCTAAGCCTTCTACCTTTTATCACCAGAGTTTAGATATAATAAGTTTAGGACAATTTCTTATTTTGTGTGCCGAAAACCATGAACTTCAGTTCATGGATGAAGGCCACGA
>CAZMNS010000086.1:0-3622 GCA_964567705.1 uncultured Gammaproteobacteria bacterium
CTGCTGTCAAACTGGAAAGTATTAATTCTGGTCTCCCGGCAGAAAAAATCTTACTTGAGCATAATTTTGTCTCGGCGGAAAATTTAGCTAAAGCTAAGTCAATGATTATGGGAACGCAGTTTGTTAAACTTGAGGGAAAGGCGATCTCTTCTGAAGTTTTAAACCATATTCCTGAAGCAGTTGCCAAACGTTATAAACTTATCCCCTTTGATAGACAGCAAGATAAGTTATTAGTAGCGATGGCAGATCCGCTAGATTTGCAGGTTATCCAATTTATCGAGAAAAAATCCGGGATGAAAGTTCACTCATATTTGGGTTTTGAGGATGATATTTTAAAGGCGATTGCTTCTCAGTACTCTCAAAATTTAACAACAGATGTTACTTCAGCCTTAAAAGAGGTTAATGATATTGAAGGGATTAAGGAAGAAGAGGAGGTAGAAGTTATCAGGGAAGCTCCTGTTTCTAATATTGTTACCCAGCTTTTGCAATATGCTATGAAGGTAAAAGCTTCTGATATCCATATTGAGCCTCAAGATGATGATACCAGAGTCAGATATAGAATTGATGGAATCTTACATGAGAAGGTAATCTTACCTAAAAAAGTTCACGAAGCAGTTATCTCTAGGGTTAAAATCCTGTCTCACATGAAGATAGATGAAAGAAGACTTCCTCAAGACGGCAGGTTTACTTTTGAGTTTGCAGGTAGCGAGATTGATCTTCGTGTTTCTACCCTGCCAACTGTATTTGGTGAAAAAGTAGTTTTAAGGCTGTTGCCAAAGTCTGAACATGCCCCCTCCTTACCCGAGTTAGGACTTAGAGCTGGAGCATTAAAAAATTTAGAGGTTCAGATCTTAAGACCTCATGGAATAATTCTTGTTTGTGGCCCTACTGGTTCTGGAAAGACCACAACGCTTTACTCGCTTCTTTCTAGATTATCAACAACTAAGGTAAATATCTTAACTATTGAAGACCCAGTTGAGTATCAGATACCAGGAGTAAATCAAGTACAGATAAATCCTCAAGTGGGATTAACCTTTGCTTCTGCCTTAAGGTCGTTTTTAAGGCAAGATCCAAATATTATTTTGGTGGGAGAAATCAGGGATACTGAAACCGCAGAATTAGCTGTACAAGCTGCTTTAACAGGACATCAAGTATTTTCTACTCTGCATACCAACTCAGCTGCAGGGGCGCTGCCCCGTCTTTTGGATATGGGTATTGAACCATTTCTTTTAGCTTCTGCAGTTAATGCAATTGAAGGACAAAGGATCTTAAGAAAAATTTGTTCCCACTGCAAGGTTGCGTTTGCGCCCCCAAAAGAAGTTGCTGATAATATAGCTCAAACTTTAGGTAACTTAATGCCCAAAAAGCAAATTCAGTTATTTAAAGGTAAAGGTTGCAGCGAGTGCGGACATTTAGGTTATCAGGGACGTTTAGGTGTTTATGAGGTACTGATTGTTACAAGTAAAATTTCTAAACTAATTTTAGAGCGGGGCTCTACGGAACAAATAGAAGAGGTGGCTATTTCAGAGGGTATGGTAACTATGAAGCAGGACGGCTACTTAAAGGCTCTGGAGGGTATAACTACTTTAGAAGAGGTTTTGCGGGTAGCACAAGATTAATAGTTAATTGTTCATTGTTCATAGAAAAACAATTATCAATTAACAATTACCAGTTATCAATTAACAATGACGATCCAACAACTACTTGAAGCAACTATAGATAACAAGGCTTCAGATCTGCACCTTTTAGTAGGTCTTCCTCCTTATCTTAGAAAAGATGGAGAGTTAATCCCTATTCCCGGGACCCCGGCGCTATCTACTCAAGAGCTGGAAAATTTAATATTTACTTTAATTACAGAACATCAAAAAGAGCTTCTTTTGCAAAATTGGGAACTTGATAGCGGTTTGGATTTTGAAGGAAAAGCTAGGTTCAGGCTTAATATTTATCGCCAAAGAGGCAATTTTGCAGCTTCTTTAAGGCTTATCCCTAAAAATATTAGGTCAATTGAGGATACTGGTTTACCTCCAACTGTCGCTAAACTAACAGAGCTTCGGCAAGGGTTAATTTTAGTTACTGGTCCTACCGGGCATGGTAAAACTACTACCTTAGCTTCTTTGATTAACCAGATAAACCAAACTAGGCCGTGTCATATTTTAACTATTGAGGACCCAATAGAGTTCATATACCCGCCTGGAAAAGCAGTAGTCTCGCAACGTGAACTAAATACTGATACCAAAAGCTGGGCTAATGCTTTAAAGGGTGCTTTAAGAGAGGATCCAGATGTTGTTTTAATTGGAGAGATGCGGGATTATGACACTATTGCTTCAGCAGTAACCATTGCTGAAACAGGACATTTGGTAATGGCAACTCTTCACACTAACTCTGCTGCCCAAACTATTGATAGAATTATTGATGTTTCTCCTCAAAACCAGCAGCCACAAATTAGGATTCAACTAGCTGCAGTTATAGAAGCGATAATTTCTCAAAGATTAGTGCCAACAATTAATCCAGGAAGAGTTTTAGCAGCAGAGCTACTTTATGGAACACCAGCGCTGCGCTCTATTATTCGGGAAGGCAAAACTCACTTGATTGATAATATGATTCAAACTTCTGCTGAGACTGGAATGATTGGTTTGGAAAACGCGCTTGCTCAACTGGTTAGACAAGGAGCTATAACTATTGAGGTGGCCCAAAACTACGCTCTTAATCCACAATTGCTATCTAAACTATTAGGAAGTTCCTAAAAATCCGCTATACTAATAATAAGGATCTGCTCAAAGTATGCCGATATTTTTTTACAAGGCAAAAGACCTGCAAGGTGTTGAACACAGTGGAACTATTGAGACTTCTGACCCTCATGGAGTAGCCAGGTTGCTGTCTAAAAAAAGATTAGTTGTTATTTCGATTACTCAAAAAAGCGATAAAAGATTTAGTTTATTAGGGCGATTTTTTAATCGAGTCTCTTTTACAGAAATAGTGATTATGACTAGGCAGTTAGCTACTATGATAGAAGCAGGATTAGTACTATCTGAAGCGATAGATATTTTGGAAGATCAACAAAGTAATAAGTATTTTAAAGAAGTTTTGGGTCAAGTCTCAAGAGATATCAAAGCAGGATTAGATTTAGCGTCTGCTTTTAGAAAACACCCAGACGTTTTTCCGCCGCTTTATGCAAACCTTATCAAAGCTGGAGAGTCATCTGGAAAATTGGATACAGTGCTTTCCCAAATGGCAACTAACTTAGAGAAAGACCGAGAATTTAGAAGTAGGATCCGTGGAGCAATGGTCTACCCAATTATAGTTTTACTGATGATGGTAATTGTGGTAGTGATTATGATGTTTTTCGTTGTGCCCAGATTAACCTCACTTTATGCTCAATCAAATTTTGAGCTACCACTTCCAACTCAAATTTTAATTGCCACTTCAGATTTATTTATTAAGCTTTGGTGGTTGTTAATCATTATTATTGTGGGGGCTGTTATTGCTATTAGGAGGATAATTCAAACTTCAGAGGGAAGATATCGGTTTGATCAACTACTGCTTAAAACTCCTTTGGTTGGGAAAGTAATTTCCGGTGCTGCTATAACTAACTTTGCCCGTACATTTGGGCTTTTAATCGCTG
>CAZMNS010000087.1:0-3528 GCA_964567705.1 uncultured Gammaproteobacteria bacterium
ATCATCCTCTGGAATTCCAGCCTCAACTTTGCCTACTAAATCTGTTCCCACATCAGCAGCTTTGGTATAAATTCCTCCTCCTAGCCTAGCAAAAACTGAGATTAAAGAACCACCAAACCCTAAGGAAATTAAAGCAGTTAGATCTTGAGTGTATTGATAAAACCCATAAACAGCTAAAAGCCCCAAACCTACCACCAAAAATCCAGTTACTGCTCCGCCTTTATAAGCTACATTAAAAGCTTTAGCTAAACCTGATTTAGCAGCCTCAGCACACCTGACATTAGCTCTTACAGCCACAGACATCCCAATCAAACCTGAGAGAGCTGAGGCAACTGCACCTATAATAAAACCCATTGCCGAGTTAAGGCCTAAAAGCTGATAGATTATTCCAGACAAAATAATAGTAACTAACCCTACAACCATGTATTGACGGGATAAATAAGCAGCTGCTCCTTCTTGGATAGCTTTGGCAATTTCCTGCATTTTTTCATCACCAGCTGGGAGTCTTAGTATCCAAAGTACTAAAATTAAACCATAAATAATCGCTGCGCTAGCAGCGCCATAGATAAGTGCTTGTAAATTACTTAAAATTAATTCCACTTTAATTAATAGTATGAAAAACTAAGGCAGGAGTTCAAGGCAGCAAACTTAACAAGGACTTTACACTATGAGTCGTGCGAAGTCAAGCGTCCTCTATTTAAGACTTAACGATTCTATTATATATTCTTCTTCAGGATCAGAAAATTCCCAGTAATGTAATCCCATACTTACTGTCCCATAATGAAATTGCCCTGATAGTGCTGTAAGCGCTTCTAGTTCTGGCCCATAGGTATAAGATTCATCTTCTCGTCCTTCTAGATATATCCGTATAGGAGTAGATAGCTGCTCATAGAATGATTCAATACTCAATGTAGCGCTTCTAACCTCAACTCTGGGCATATGGACTTTTACATCTGGAACCTTAAATGGTATAACATTGGAAAAATCTTCCAGGCATCTTCGTGAGTGACATAGTGTTACCAGTAAACGCTCAACCCCTCCTACACGCATCCCTAAACCAAAAATTCTCCTAAAAAAACTTGGATCTCTTAAAAACTCATCCTCAAAAAGGCCTCTGGTAAAGCGGGAAATCGCCTCATTAGAACCAGTCCAGTTAATATTAAGTATTCTTTCACCCAATCTCATCCTATAATTATAGTGTGGACTTAAAAATAAATCAATTATAGGTTATGTAATTTAAGTTCCACCCTTGAGGTGGAATAAGTTGACACCTGGGTTCCCACACCAGGTGTGGGATAGCTAGACACATCAGGTTTTGAGGAAGTTTTATGCTAATGCAGGGCGGGGAGTTAAAGGAACTCTTCTTTGTGGTACTTGTGGAGGGTGGATTAAGGCTACTTCTAAAACCTCATCCAGATGTTTAACAAATTTAAACTCTAAATCCTTTTGAACATATTTAGGAATATCTAAAAGATCTTTTCTATTATACTCAGGTGCAATAACTACTGTTACCCCAGCTCTATGAGCTGCTAGCACTTTTTCTTTAAATCCACCTATCTCTAAAACTCTTCCTCTTAAAGTTATCTCACCTGTCATAGCCACATCTTTTCTAACTGGGATTTTAGTAAATGCTGAAACAATAGCTGTAGTTAGGGCAATACCAGCTGAGGGACCATCTTTAGGGGTAGCGCCCTCTGGAACATGAACATGGATATCTATTTTATGGAAAAACTTTTCAGGAAGCCCTAATTTAGACCAATTAGCTCTAACATAAGAGACTGCCGCTTGGGCTGATTCTTTCATGACATCACCAAGTTGTCCTGTTAACTGCACTTGTCCTTTTCCTGGCATTAAGGTAACCTCAATAAATAAAATATCTCCACCTGATTCCATCACAGCTAAACCTGTTGAGGCACCTACCATATCCTCTATTTCTGCAAGTTGGGGCAAAAACTTTACCGGGCCAAGCAGCTCTTCCACTTCTTTGGGGGTAATTTTAAACTTAAACTCACCCTCCCCTTCTGCTACTTTTCTGGCTATTTTTCTGATAATTGAAGAGAGCTCTCTTTCTAAACTCCTAACTCCAGCCTCTCTAGTAAAGGCTTGTATAACATGACGCACCCCTTCATCAGTTATATCAAGTGAGATATCTTTTAGACCGTGGGATTCAATAATTCTTGGTAATAAAAACTTTCGGGCAATATGGAACTTTTCATCTTCAGTGTATCCTGGGTAGCGGATAACCTCTAACCTGTCTCGCAGCGCCGGTGGAATTGTATCTAATATATTAGCTGTTGTGATAAACATTACATTTGATAAGTTATAGGGAACTTCTAAATAATGATCTGAAAAAGCAAAGTTTTGCTCTGTATCAAGTGCCTCAAGTAAAGCTGCTGATGGGTCGCCCCTAAAATCTGTTCCAACTTTATCAATTTCATCAAGCATGAATACTGGGTTAGTACTCCCTGCTTGTTTTACTCCTTGAATAATTCTTCCTGGCATTGAACCAACATAAGTTCTTCTGTGTCCCCTAATCTCTGCCTCATCCCTTACTCCACCAAGAGAGACTTTAACAAATTTCCTATTTAAGGCTCTGGCAATAGATTTACCAATTGAAGTTTTACCAGTTCCTGGAGGTCCAACAAAACAAAGAATAGGTCCTCGCATTTTATTAGCTAACTTTTGAACTGCTAAATATTCTAAAATCCTCTCTTTTACTTTTTCTAGCCCATAATGATCCTCGTCTAAAACTGTTTCTGCTATTTTCATATCAACTTTGCTTTTGCCAATAACTTTCCAAGGTAAATCTGTCAACCATTCTAAATAGTTTCTAATATACGAGGCTTCTGGATTATAAGTGGACATTTTGGAAAGTCTAGAGAGCTCTTTAACAGATTTTTCTCTGACCTCTTTAGGCATGCCAGCTTTTTTAATCTTCATTTCTAGCTCTTTAATCTCAGTGTTTTCTCCATCTTCACCTAACTCTTGTTCAATACTTCTCATCTGCTCTCTTAAAATTGCTTCTTTGGTCATCTTAGAGACACGCTCTTGGGTATGAGATGAAATTTTTTGATAAATCTCTAAAACTCTTATCTCTTTAGCAAGTAGATCTGAGACTCTTTTTAGTCTGCTTGTAGCAGAGATCATCTCTAAAATTTGTTGTTTATCGATAGTTTTAAACTCAATTGCCTGACAGATAGCGTTTACTAGCTGGTTAGGATCATCGCTGGCAGTCATAAAAGACCAGGAAGAAAGGGCATTTGGGTCAAATAGAGGATTTCCTGAGAGCTCTAAATAGCGCTTCAGTTGTTCTCTAACAGTTCGAATCATCGCCTCTGTAGTTTCATTTTTCTCATAAAGCTCTGGGAGCTCCTCAATCATTGCCTCCATAAAAGGCTCTGTTTGGACAAAAGATTTAATATAAGCTCTAGCAATTCCTTCAGCTGTTACAGTATATTCACCGTCGATTTTAATTAACCTTTTAATCACACAAACAGTTCCTACAGAATAAAGATCTTTTTCAGTTGG
>CAZMNS010000088.1:0-3407 GCA_964567705.1 uncultured Gammaproteobacteria bacterium
ATTTGGGGGAAGAAAATTTTTTAATCCTATGGAGAAAATCAATAATAATTTAGACATAGATTTTATGCTTTTAGTAAAAACAAAAATTGGACCAAGTAAAATAAACGGCATTGGGCTTTTCGCAAATCAGTTTATTCCAAAAGGAACGCCGATTTGGAAATTTCAATCCAGTTTTGACCTCAAGATTGATAAAAGCGAGCTTGCTAATTTGTCTGAACCAGCAAAAAATCAATTTTTGAAATACGCCTATTTGAATCCAAAAACTAATAAATATACTTTGTGTTTTGACGACGCTCGCTTTTTCAATCATTCGGATAATCCGAACTGTATAGACACAGAATCTCCCGATGATACCGAGGGAATTGATGTTGCAGTAAGAGATATACAAGAAGGCGAGGAGCTTACCTGCAACTACAAAGAGTTTGACGCGGATTTTGATTATAAGATGAGTATTCATTATGAATGAAGATCCCAAACAGAATCCTTTAGAAAAAGATATCGCTGAGCAATCATCTGAAGAATTTATGATACAGTACCAAATACTTGGTGAGGAAGAAGTTGATAAGTTAAATAATGATCTTCGTCCTAAAGCTCAGAAGGAAAAACAGATAGTTTCAGTGAAGGAATTGAAGATGCGCTTACTTATGCACTTAACATGGGTTATGATAATATTGTTGGTGAGATACAAGAACTTACCATTTAATTTATGTGGTAAAATATAACCCATGCCTTCCCGCCCACCAATCCTTTTTTTAACAATTTTGGCATTACTTGCCTTAGCTTTTTTAGGAGGACCTTTATATAATATGGTAAATGGAATTTTTATCAGGAATGATGTGGATATTAACATAACAACTGATCCCAATCCCACACCAGATAATAACCCCTCCCCTTCTAGCAACCCTTCCTCAACCCCTTCTGCTTCTTTAAATCCTTCAGCAAGTCCTACCCCTGCCCCAAGCGTTTCAGCAAAACTTCTTGATTTTATATTTCCAGAAAGTGAGGTAAAGATATCTTCAGGAGATAATTTAGAGTTAGAAAGCAGTAAAGAAAGTAACGAGATTACTAGTTGGTATAAGGAAAAAATTAGAAGTTTAGGATTTAGCGTTAAATCCTTTGTTACCACCACCACTAACGGTCAGGTAAAAAATAGTTTAGTAGGAGCAAATGAAGATTTGGAAGTTAAAGTAGAAATAAATAAAGCTTCTGGTTCTTCCCAGACAATAGTTAATATAACTATTGATACATTCGACTAACGCTCAGTATCAACCCTGAATGGAATTGAAGGGTTGACACTAATTACCCCCTTTGTTAAGATGCGCAAAGATTTAGCTGCTCATTCGATTATGAAAAACGACGGAAAACTTCCTAAGGATCTACTGCGAATAGTCTCAGAAGCGATAAAAAATAAGATTTACGGTAGTGTGGAAATCTATTTTGAAGCAGGGAATGTTACTCAGATCACTCACCGGGTTATCAATAAAATCAGTAACCCCAAATTCAGGTTCAAAAGATCTATTAAAGTAAATAGTGTTAAGGAAAGAGAAGAAGCAAGTCAACCAACTATCAGAACTGTTTAACTACTTGACAACCAATAGTAAAAATTATAACCTCATTTTATTGGATCTAAAATAACATACTGCTTAGATAGACTGACCGCCAACGGAGGCTATCACATTCAGTTTTACATGAATGTGAGGGTTTCCGTTTTTTTAAAGCAATTATGAAAAAAATTACTAATTTGTTTCTGGCTATAGTTATTTTTATCTATTCCTTTATAGGACTGCTCTCACCTGTTTTAGCAGATGAAGTGTCTAATGCTAATACTGGTTCTAACTCTATCAATGAAGCCAGTGGTTCCCAAACTAATGAAGTCTCAGTAGATAACTCAAACCAGGCAAATATTTCTAATAACATTAATTTATCTAATAATACTGGTGATAACTCTACTTCGGATAATACTGGTAGTGGGAGTGTTGAAACAGGCGATGTTAATTCTCAAACAGAAGTTACTAATTCCGATATAAATTCTAATGCAGTTGACGCATCCAATATCAATACTTCATCTTACATAGAGGCTTCAAACTCCAATACTGGTTCTAACTCTACTAATACTGCAACAGCTACTTCTGATACTTCTGTAAATGTCTCAGCAGAAAATAACGCTAATATCACTAATGATGTCACTGTTGATGCTAATACTGGCAACAATAATGCTAATAGAAATACTGGGGATGCAACAATTAGAACAGGAGATATAGATGTTTATGCCCAAGTTACTAACCGCTTGATAAATCTTAATCAGATTGAAAACCTAGACCCGGGTGTGTCCCATCTAACCTCCAACAACTCATTTACAGGTTCTAACTCAATTAACACAGTTAGCAGCCTTTTTGATATTGATTTGAGTTTTATTTTTGATAATAATGCCAGGATCAGAAATAACATTACTGTTTTAGCTGATACTGGCAATAATAATGCTAATGATAATACAGGGGATGCTTTAATTGAAACAGGAGATATAAATATTAATGTTGATGTCTTAAACGAGTGTATCAATGTTAACTTGGTTAATGCTGATTTACCTGAAGATTGTGAAGAAGATGCTGGAGGTCCAGGACCAGGTAATCCTTCAGATGGTAATGGTGGAAACGGCGGAGGCGGTAACGGCGGCGGAGGTGGAGATGGAGGTGTTTCCTCTTCTAAAGCTGGTGAAGTTTTGGGGGCAGCTATAATGCCAGTAACAGGTGGTAACTTCTTAATTAATATGACAATAATTGCTCTTGCGATGCTAGCAACAGGGGTTTATTTAAGGTATTATTCATCCCGTGGTCACAAAAAAACCTATCGCCTATTATATAGGTAACTTTTTAATTATTGGAGCAATCTCTTTACTTATCTATACCTATGCTCCTTTAATTAGAGCTTATGCACCTGACAGCTTAGCTTATCAGCAGCCACCAGCTAGTGGGATTTATATTAGGATAGAAAAAATCAACGCCCAAGCCCCAATTATTGAAAGTGTTGATCCTTGGGATGAGAAGGTGTATAGAAAGGCCTTAAAACAGGGTGTAGCTCATGCTAAGGGAACTTTCTTGCCTCCTAATCAGGGTGGTTCTTTTTTGTTTGCCCACTCCTCTGATGCTCCTTGGAATTTAACTAGATATAACTCTATTTTTTTAAGGTTAGGAGAGCTGAATAATGGAGATGAGATAGAGATAGTTAGAGATAGTCAAGCCTTTAAATATAAAGTTTTTGATAAAAAGGAGATCTGGCCAAGCGAGACAGAGTACCTAAAAAATATTCCAGAGGATGTATTAATCCTGCAAACCTGTACCCCAATCGGAACAGATTTAAAAAGATTATTAGTTTTTGCAAGAAAATGAATATCAGCGGACTAAGAGTCC
>CAZMNS010000089.1:0-3327 GCA_964567705.1 uncultured Gammaproteobacteria bacterium
TTATTTGTTAAGGTTCATACTTTTTCCAACATTGGCCACCATATTGAAATTGAAAAAAGACACCATGAACACATACGAAGCGGAGCTTATACGAAGACAGCACGAGTATGATAACGTGCATACGTTTATCTTTAGGCTATCAAAAGAGAGAATGGTAATGATTACTTGCACTTCGTTGCGGAAATCTTTAGGAAAAAGTGGTCTGATTGATCTATCTATTGCTCTACCTGATAAAGTTGCTTTTTCAGAAGGCTTAGTTTCTCTTTTAACGAATTTTTGAGGTGTAATCCTACCACTAGCGTAATATTTTTCAACATATTCTACTGACAGCGGAAAGTGGTCAATTGCCTCAAGAATAGGTTTAGTAGTAACTGTTGCCAAAACTACTGTTTCTCCCCATGAAGCCAAAACAGCAGCATCTGCTTGCATTGCAAGCTTACCTGTTTCTAATTTTAATGCTCGACCATTAAGGTCAATCTCTTTTGTTACAACTTTGTTCATTTTATATTTGACAATAGATGATCGAAGAATGAAGATAGAACTTTGAGGATAGAGGATAGAAACTAGAAGTTCATTCTAATATCTATCATCCATCTTCAAAATTACTACCTTCTACAATCTATCTTCTATAGTCTTGATTCTACTTAGAAAGCCCAAGCTTTTCTATGACAACTTGATATCTTTCAGTGTCTTTCTTAAGTAAGTATTGTAATAACCTGCGCCTTTTATTAACCATGGATAACAAACCTCTTCTAGAATGAACATCATGAGTGTGTTCTTTTAAGTGAGTAGTTAAGTTTTTAATCTGTTCAGTTAAAAGGGCTGCTTGAACTTCAGGAGAACCAGTGTCCCCCTTATGAGTTGCAAATTGGTCAATAATATCTTGTTTTATCTTTGGATCAAGTGGCATCTTACCTTTCTTGGGAAAACCTTGGTGCCAAAAAGTAATCCCTTAAATTTTGTGTGTGAAGTATAGCAAAAAGTTTGGATCTTGTAAACACCCTAAAGTGCCATTCCTTTTGATGAATGTATCAACAAGAAGTTTGTTTCATTTTATAGCTTTAATTATTTTTATCGCACTCTTAGATAATTTATCTATAAACCAAGCTAAAATCTTTAGAAAGATAAGGAATTTTATCAAATCAAGTAAGTTAACCTCAAACACAGTCTGTATCGAAATACCCGAAATAGTTATAACGTTTGCTATATTTATCGTCATTTTATCTAAAAGATTAGCAATCAAAAATATTTATAGTCAACCTCGGCGGTTTTCAAGCACAAAAAAACCCCCGTTTACGGGGGCCTTACTGACCTTCTTAGATCTTATCTATAACACACTAAAGTTCTTCAGAACCTTATCCTAACCCGCCACCTTTATACACCTTGGGAGTTAGCCAATCTGGAGCAGGGGATGCCTCAGGCGATTCCGGCGATCGAGAGGAGACTTGCTCACCACTTGGTCTTTCTTCGCTAGATTGTGATTGAGGATTTACTGCAACCTGAGGAACAGTGAAGTTTTCAGCAGTAGGAAGGATAAACTGGGTTAGATCAAACCCTGCTGGATTTTGCACTACAGCAGGCTGAGGTTGTAGTTGAGAAGGGAAACTAGGTTGTGGCGCAGCGGAAGGAGTTTTACCTCCTAGCTGCATTGCCTGACCAATAGCAATAAAAGTTTCTCCTTTAACATTAGTTGTTAAATTATTAGTTGCAAAATAAATCCCAGCCAAAAGGTTGCTGGCAATATCTTGATCAATTTTTAATCCTAACCCATAGATAAGTTGCATTATAATCTCTGAGATAGATCCAGCTTCCTTATCTATTAAATTTATCTTGCCAAATTGAGAATTATTAGCTGCCCGATCAATATTAACTAAAGTTGAATTGCTAAAGACTTGCGTATTATTTTGATAAATCTCACCTAAATCTTTTAACGAATTAGCACCAATTACAAAAATCAAACTAAAGTTAGCTGCATTAGAATATTTTGGGGTAATAGTTCTTGGCTCGAATTTTTGACCAGGCAAAACATGAAATACTAAATTTAAATTTTCCCCTTCTGGATACCAATCTAACTTCTCTAATGAGGGGACTGTACCATCTTTAACCACTCCTTCTAGGCTCAAGTTTAAATTTCCACTTATCTTTGATAACTCGTGTTTGATTGAACCTATTCCAAAAAGATTACTATGAGCTACTAAAGGAGTGCCTAAAGTAACTATCTCAACAGATTTCCCAGATTGTTTTAAGGATAAATAAAAAGATAGCCCTGAAGCTAATATATCAACATCCAAATTTACAGACAAAGCTATTAAAATATTTTGGGCCTGATTAAGCTTACCTTTTAGTTCATTTATCTGTCCATCAAACTTATGCATATTGTAAGCGATTTTACAATCTCATAGTATAAAAATCAAATTTACAATTCTACAGCGTTCTAAAAGACTGGATTAAATCTCCTATTTGAAAATCTATTTGAGTATCAAACATAATCCCGCACTCTCCACCTTTTTCAACTTTAGCAACTTCCTCTTTTAATTTTTTTAAAGATTTAATCTTTCCTTCCCCAATCACATCCTCATCTCGGATTACCCTTATTCTTGGTCCTTTTGAAATCTGACCATCAATTACTTTACATCCTGCAATTTTTTCATTTTTACCAAAGGGGAATTCTGCTAAAATTTGGGCTGTTCCAAAAATCTCTTCTAGCGCACCCACCTTTAACATCCCCTCTATTACATCCTCTAACTCCTCTAGAAGTTCATAAATAATATTATAGGTTCTAATTAAAACCTGTTCATTTTCAGCAAGTTTCGCAGCTGGGGGAGAAACTTTAACATTAAACCCAATCACAATTGCTCTGGTTGCGGAGGCTGTCTTAACATCGTTTTCATTAATATCACCTGTGCCAGAAAGGATAAGCTTAACATGCTCGTTATCCTGGTTAAATCTTTCCAAATTAGTCTGGATGGCTTCTAGCGAACCCTGCTTATCAGCTTTAACTATAATATTTAAAACAGCAATCTCTGAGTTCCTTAGCTTATCGATAAGGGTTTGTACCTGCTGTTTACCTTGCGACTGAACTGTCTCATCCCCTAAAGCTGCTCCTACTTGAGGAACCTGTTCTAATCCTAAAACTTCAACAGGCGTAGAAGGACCAGCATTCTCCAGTGGAGAACCTGCAAAATCAAACATTCCTCTTAACCTTGCTTTAATACCACCTAAGTTTATCTGCATACCTTTTTTTAAAGTTCCGTTCCTGATTAAAATTGTGGCGATTGGTCCTTTAAATTTATCCAGATTAGCCTCTATAACTACCCCTGATGGCTT
>CAZMNS010000090.1:0-3285 GCA_964567705.1 uncultured Gammaproteobacteria bacterium
TTTTTTGGTTGTTTAAATAAATAACAGTACTCAGTTTGATACAAAAAGGCTTATTCATTACCATACCTCCGGCGCAAGTGAAACAATTTTATTAAAACCTCTGTCACGAACTTCACGGGCAATCGGACCAAAAATTCTCGTTGCTCTTAAGTTACCGTCATTATCAACTACAACTCCAGCATTATCGTCAAACTTTATATAAGATCCATCTGAGCGTCTTACCTCTTTTCTAGTTCTGACTAAAACCGCTCTAACTATTTCACCATTTTTAACTTGAGTGCTTTTGGGATCAACGCCTTTCACGACAGCTACTACAGTCTCACCAATCCTGCCGAATCTTTTACCTGTTCCTCCCAAAAGCTGAATTACTTGTAACTTTTTAGCTCCTGAATTATCTGCAACATTTAACATTGTTCTGTGTTGAACCATCGCAGCAAACTACCTTTTTTTAGGTAGGATTTTCTCCTTTCTTTTTACTCTGTTTTTTAGGACCTTGATCTTCTTCTAATGATTCTTGATCTTTTTTCAACTCTTCTTTTTCTGGCAATACTTCTTCTATTGAATCCTTGGCAACTTCCTTCATAGCTTGTTCACCTAATGCGATTAAATCTTTACCTAAAACTTTAACTATCTGCCAGTGTTTATTTTTGCTAGTAGGTTTAATTTTAATTACTTCCACCAAATCTCCTTCGGTAACACCAATTGGATCATCAACTAAATATCTTTTAGTTCTAGTAAAAAGTTTCCCGTATAAGGGATGTTTTTTAGGTGTTTCTACTAAAACTGTAACTGTTTTTATTAATTTTGCTGATGTAACTCTACCAATCATGTTTTTTCTTGGACTAATATAGTTTTTGGCTCTTCTGATTTTTTGATCCTTGACTCTAACTCCCCTAAAAGTTCTTTTTGTCTTTTTATAGTTAGCAGTTGAGACAGATCTTTTCTCTTCTTAGAAATTACTTTTAAATCTTTAAGTTTTCCCATATTTTTATCTAAAGTTAACTGTTCTATATCGCTTATAATAACTAATATTCTTTCCTTTAACTCTTTAAGATCCAATTTTTTTATCTCTAATAAATCATTTTTACGCATGTTCAGCTCCTTTACTAATAAATCTAGTTTTTAAAGGTAACTTATGAGCTGCTAACCTCATTGCTTCTTTGGCAACTTCCTCAGATACTGCACCCATTTCAAATAAAATGCTTCCCGGTTTAACTACTGCTACGTAACCTTCTACTTCACCTTTACCAGAACCCATTCTTGATTCAGCAGGGTGTTTAGTAATCGGTTTATCAGGAAAGATCCTAATCCAGATACGCCCACCACGTTGGGTGTAACGGGTCATTGCCCGTCTGGCTGCTTCTACCTGCCTGGAGGTAACCCAACCCCGATCTTCAGACTTAAGGGCAAAAGTTCCAAAAGATATAGCATTACCTCTGGTAGCAATACCACCTCTTTTACCTCTAAACGTTTTTCTAAATTTAACCCTTCTTGGAACAAGTAATGCCATTTAAATCTGCGCCTCCCCGCGGTTAATCCAAACTTTAACGCCTACAAACCCGGATTTTGTTAATGCTGGATAACTGGCAAAATCAATGTCTGCTCGCAGGGTATGAAGGGGGACAGAACCTTGGAATTTCCACTCTTTCCTTGCAATCTCAGCCCCACCAATTCTTCCTGATAAAACAACTTTCACTCCTTTAGCTCCAGCTCTCATTACGCGATCTAGAACTTGATTCATCACCCTAGCTGCTGGTAATCTTCTGGCCAGCTGTTCAGCAACACTTTGGGCAACTAAATAAGCAGAAAGGTCAGGAGATTTTAAATCCATTGGGGCAATTTCTAAAGCGTTCTCATCTTTAATTTTAAGCTCCTTCATTAAAAACTTCTTAAGTTCTGTTAATCCTGTCCCACCACGACCGATTAGTATTCCCGGTCTAGAGACAAAAATAATTATTTTAAGTTTATTAATCGCTCTTTCAATCTCTACCTTAGTAATTCCTGCTCCCCTTAATTTTTTCATTAACACCTCTCTAATTTTTATATCTTCAGCTACAAACTGACGGTATTTTTTAACATCAGCAAACCACCTGGAATCCCACCCAGCTACAATTCCTAGCCTAAAACCAATTGGATGTATTTTCTGACCCATATAATTTAGACAGATTTGGACATGTCCTTTTCTGATTTAGAGAGTTTAACTGCCAAATCGTCTAGTCCAGCTTTTTTCTGTTCTACTCCTTTCTCTTTTACTTTTTTATTTGAAATTTGTAATTTGTCATTTGAAATTTCGTCTGTTAAGACGATTTTTATATGCGATAATCTTTTTTTATATCTTCTGCCACGGCCAGGACCAGCTGTTCCGAATCTATATCTTTTCATCTTTAATCCCTCATTAACCTCAATTTTTTTAAACTCTAATCCCTCCTGATTGGATGAATTTGCTAAAGCTGTCTTAATAGCCTTTGAGAGATCTAGTGCAGCTGCTTTATTGGCAAACTTTAAAATCTCTAAAGCATCCTCAGGCTTCATTTTTCTAACCATATCAGCCACCAGCCTAAGTTTCCTAGGTGTATGACCCACATTTTTTTGTATTGTTATATAATCCATAGTCAGTTATTAGTTATTAGTTCATGGATGCCTTTCTATCAACCATCAACCATCAACCGAAGTCTAAGTCTTAGCCACAGACTTCTCTGTCATCTTTCCATGACCCCTAAAAGTTCTGGTAGGGGCAAACTCTCCTAATCTGTGTCCTACCATTCCTTCAGTTATATAAACTGTTATAAAATTTTTACCCTGATGAACTAAAAAGGTATGCCCTACAAACTCAGGTGGAATCTGCGATCTTCTAGCCCAGGTTTTAATAGGAGTTTTAGTCCCGCTTTTCTGAGCCATAACTTTTTTCAATAATTTTTCATCCACATAAGGACCTTTTGATAAACTTCTAGACATAAAATTAATAGTTCATAATTAACTGTTCATTGTTAATTGTCTTTCTAGCATCTATTAACAATTATCAATTAACTATTAAATTATTTTCTCCTTTTTAATATATATTTACTTGTCCATTTACCCTTTGTTCTTGTTTTACCAACAGCTGGTCTTCCATATTTGGTCATTGGTTTCTTTCTTCCTACTCCAGATCTTCCTTCTCCACCTCCATGAGGATGAGAATGTGGATCTTGCGCAGTTCCCCTAACTGTTGGCCTGATTCCTAGGTGTCTAATTCTCCCTGCTTTACCAAAATTAATATTCTTAAAGTCTTCATTACCTAAAGACCCA
>CAZMNS010000091.1:0-3121 GCA_964567705.1 uncultured Gammaproteobacteria bacterium
GAACTAGTTCTCGTTGATCTATTTCAAGAGTAATATTATCTAATGACGTAAAAAACTTTTCAACAAACTCTTTAGTTTCTGGAGTAAAACTGCTTATAACCTCAATTAATGTTTGTGGCGATCTTTCTTTAGATTTAACCTCTTGGGAAGAGGGTTTAAGACCTAAAACTTCATCCTCACCCGGTTTAACCAGCTCATCATCCATATATTAAGAATAGTATTTTTTGGAAGAATTTACTAATATAAGTTATTCTTAATTTAACATCTCCAAAGCTTTATCTAGTTGTTCATCTGTTGCTGAATCATCATTGTTTAGTTTAATAACCTCATCTGGAGTCAAACCTATCTCATGGATCCACCTTCCATCAGGAGTTAACCACTTAGCGGTAGTAATATGTATCCCTGTTTCTTGCGCCAGATCTTGTGCTTCTTGGATAGTCCCTTTACCAAACGAGACATCCCCAACTAATTTTCCTCTTTTATGATCTTGAATTGCACCTGCCACTATCTCTGAAGCTGAAGCAGAACCTTTATTAATTAAAACAATCAGAGGCAGTTTTAATAACTTTCCATTTCTATTAACTTTATACTCTAATTTCTCTCCTTGCCCATTTTCTTGAATAACAACAACCCCATCTTCTAAGAATTCAGAAGCAATAAATCTGGCTCCTTCTAAAAACCCTCCTGGATTATTTCTAACATCTAAAATAACTGCCGATGCTCCTAAACCTAGAGTTTGGGAAACAGCATCCATCCACTCAGTATTAGTTTTTTCTCCAAATCTAGTTAATTTAATATAAGCTATTTTTTTGCCATTTTGAGTTTGTTTCTCTGAGAACTCAACGCTTTTAACAACTATAGTATCTCTCTCAAGGGATAGCAATCTGGGTTCACTTTCTCCTTCACGAAAGATCTCCAAAGTGACTTTAGTTCCTTTTGGACCTCTGATAAAAGAAACTGCCTCAGGTAAAGATAGGTCTATAGTTTCTTGCTCATTAATTTTTAAGATTAAATCTCCGGGTATTATCCCTACCCTATCAGCTGGGGTATCTTTTAAAGGAGCAATCACCACTATCCTTCTATCTTTATTGTACCCAAGCTGAATACCAACGCCCTCAAAGGATCCACCCAACTCTTCTTTAGTACTTTTTTGAGCTTCTGGAGGTAAAAAGACCGTGTAAGGATCACCGAGTGCTGCTACCATACCTCTGATCGCACCAAAGTACATCTTTTCTGGATCAATCGCTTTTTTATCTACATACTGTTTTGAAACTAGATCCCAGGTGTCCCAAAATAACTTAAAATCAATCTCTTTGGTTTCTGGAGGTTTATTGTTGACAGCAGTTACTTGAGGACGGTAGTTTTGCCACTGAAACTGAATATCATAATGCCCAAGTTGCCAGCCAATAATAAAAGTCAAAAGGGCGACTAAGATGGTGATGGTGTTGATCTTTTTTAAGAATTCTAAGATTTTCATCAAATTAAATTAGTTCTACATTTAGATAAGGGACCTTCAGCTTTTTAGTAGGGATCTCTATCGTTAAAAGATAGGTAACTATTCCTGAAGGTAGCCTAGTCACTGTTTTATCAATCGCAACTACCTTTCCTTGACTTCCCATAAATGGGGGCCAAATTATCCTAACTTTGTCCCCTACTTTAATCTCTCTTGCAGTCAGCTCCGGTTGATGCTCTGGATAAGCAGTAATTTTTCCCACGGAGAGCGCTGTTTTTCGTAAAGTGATTATACTATCCCTTTCTAAAACAGGCAACATAATGCGCCTACTATTTCCATTAATAAAAATAAACTTACCTTCATATTTTTTAAGCATCTCCAGGATATCTTTACCTAAAGACAAAAGCCCAAATCCTTCTGTTGCTAAAACAGTAATACCTATATCTGTTGCTATTCTTTTTTGAGGCTGGATGCTGGACGATAATGATAGATAATCGCTTAAATTTACTCCACCAGAGATAATTCCTGATATCCCTATCTCAACTGCCTTTTGCAAAGTCTCTTTATTGATAATATCTCCACCAACAATGATTGCGTGCTTAAAATCTGGCTTTAGTTGAGAGGTTAAAACATTTCCTCTTTCATTAATAAATCTTAAGATACCACCTCTTTGGTTTCCTGAACCAACAATTCCAAACAGTTCATTTACTAAAGCTTTGATAACTATTTCACCCCGTTCCTTATCAACAACTTCCACAATCCCATAAACCCCAGAAGTTAAGCTAACATCTTTTGGAAGAAACTGGAGCCTAACTTCTCCCCGATCAGGAAAATAGTCATCAACTATAGCGTCCGATGGCGTGATGATATTTGTCTCTCCAAAAATCCCCTTTTTTTGAGCTAAAAGTTCTCCCTCAAAAATTTTATCACCTTTTTTTCTAGTTAAAAATTTACCTGCACTACTTTTGGAAACAGATAACTCCTTAGCTAGGTTAATAGTTGTAAAACCTGCCCTAGTTTGATATTTGCCTAAAATATCTTCTGGTCTAACTTCCTGGCCTAAACTCACTGTTAAACTACCAGAACCTAAAATAGTTCTCCTTATTAAACTAACAGTATTTAATCTCACTCTCTCAGTTGCATTAGCGTAAAGAATCATTTTTTCCTTAAATCAAAATAAACCCCTAACTCTCCGCCTGATGCTTGAAAAGCTTGGGAGTTTTCTATAGAGACAACAAGATGCACATCCATAAAATTTAAACAGCTAACACTATTTGGAGCTAACTTGTATTTTTGATTATTGATAGTAACTTGAATTGGATTTTTATAAAGTGTGTTTGGGTTAATAACACTTCCAGCAAGTTTCCTGCCTTCCTTTTTTATTAAAAAAAGCTGATTTACACCTTTTAAGCTTAAACCGTCTATAAATGAAACAACTAACTGCTCTTTTGGCTGAAACCTTAACAGAAATTCCTCAGGAATTGCTACTTTCTTAGCTGTAGGCTCATAAAAATTTTTGTCTAATCTTTTTAAAGCCTCTCTTAAAATACTTAAGTCTATCTCCATCTCTTCTTTAGTCAAAGGAACTGTTTGAGGGTAAAGTAATCTATTGCCTAAAAAGTTTTCTAGAGTATGAGTTTCTATCCTAGTTTTAAGCCAACGTTCTAA
>CAZMNS010000092.1:0-262 GCA_964567705.1 uncultured Gammaproteobacteria bacterium
GCCCACCTCCACTAAAAGATAGGGCAACAGCGTTTCTGGCTTTTTGACCTTTTGAACCTCGCCCTGATGTTTTACCCCTTCCTGAACCAATACCTCGACCTACCCTTTTTTTAGATTTAGCAATAACTTTTGGCAAACTGTTTAGTTTAATCTCTAAATTACGCATTTAACTCACCTTTCTTCTTATCTTTAAGCTATTTTTCAAGTTTAGCATTTTGTCCTTCTGCATGCTTATCAACATAAGGCTTAAGGAGTGACAGAG
>CAZMNS010000092.1:272-3120 GCA_964567705.1 uncultured Gammaproteobacteria bacterium
CTCCTTGATTGGTCTTAGTTGCTTCAAAGCCTGTAAAGTAGCATACACATTAGAGGCTTTATTTTTTGTTCCTAGTGATTTAGAAACAATATCATGTATCCCCGCAGCTTCAACGACCACTCTTACAGCTCCCCCAGCAATAACACCAGTACCTCTTGGAGCTGGTTTAAGCATTACTTTTGCAGCACCTTTTTTAACCCAGATAGGGTGAGGAATAGTTCTATTTTCTTTTAAAGGTACAGTAATTAAATGTTTTTTAGCATAAGTTGCTGCTTTAGCAACTGCTGAGCGGACATCCGATGCTTTACCTAACCCGACACCTACTCTTCCTTTTCTGTCTCCAGCAACAACTACAACTGAAATAGATCTTTTATCTCCTCCCCTAGTCTTTTTAGAAACTCTATTAACTTGAACCACTTTTTCTACAAACTCTTGCTCTAAAGAAGTTTCTGGACGATTTCTTGATCGGTCCATAAAATTACTATTCCCATACCTACGGATTTGACTTTGATTCACTTTTTTATTTTTTTCCATTTTTTTTAAGAGACTTTAAAATTCTAGTCCTCCTTTTCTTAATCCTGCTGCTAATGCAGCTACTCTACCGTGGAATTTAAATCCTCCTCGATCAAAAACAACTTTTGTTATTTTTTTACCTAGAGCTACCTTAGCTAACTGCTCACCAATTTTAGTGGCCTTTTCTACTTTAGTTCCATCAATTACTTTAAGATCAGACTCAAAAGCAATAGTTTTACCACTACGATCATCTATTAATTGAGCATAGATATGCTGTGATGATCGATAAACAGCCACTCTAGGACGCTCGGTAGTTCCTTTAATTTTTTTTCTGATATTTAGATGTCTTTTTAGTCTTCTCTCTCTAATCATTTTGCTCCAACTGCTCCTTTACCTGCCTTTCCAGGTTTCCTTCTAACGTATTCCCCTTGATATCTAATTCCTTTTCCTTTATAAACTTCAGGTGGCTTTACAGCCCTGACATTAGCTGCAACCTGCCCTACTAATCCTTTATCTATTCCAGTAACAGCAATTTTGGTGTTTTCAGTCACGCTGAAGCTTACTCCCTCAGGAGCATTAACTGTTACTGGGTGAGAAAATCCAACTGATAAGGTTAAACTGTCTCCGCCGCCTACAGCCCTGTATCCTACTCCTACCATCTCTAAATTTTTACTCCAGCCTTCACTAACACCTACTATTACATTATTAATTAAAGATCTTACTAATCCATGTAGCGCACTAGATAACTTGTTATCATCTTTTCTCATTACTCTTATTTCATTACCAGTAATCTCAACTTTAATCTTTGGATTAATATCCAAACTTAAACTACCTTTTGGTCCTTTAGCTAGAAGCTGGCTACCTTCTAAATTAACCTCAACTCCTGCTGGTATTGTTATCGGACTGTTTCCAATTCGTGACATATTAAGTCAAGAGTAGGCTTACCAAACATAAGCCATTACCTCTCCGCCTAAGCCCTCCTTTCTTGCTTGTTTATCAGTCATAATTCCTTTTGGTGTTGAAATAATAGCCACGCCCATCCCATTTAACACTCTTGGTAGAGTATTTCTTCCTGAATAAATTCTTAAGCCCGGCTTGGAAACTCTCTTAACATCCATTAGAGCAGCTTGTTTACCGCTATATCTTAAAGTCACGATAATTTTATGATCCTCATCTTTTACCTGATTAATATAACCTTCTTTCTCAAGTAATTTACAGATTGCTAAAACAACCTTTGAATAAGGCATCTCTGCTTCTAATCTCTTAGCCATATAGCTATTTTTAATTCTTATCAGCGCATCAGCTATTGTATCCATATATTTATTTCGACTAATTTGGCCCCTTCGACTTTGCTCAGGGTAAACTATTACTACTTCCAAACCTGTAGTGAGTTTACCGAACTATTGTCGATCACGACCTTTTTATCTGTTTCCTCCTTAATTTTTAAATTTAATTACCATGATGATTTTTTTACTCCTGGGAGGTAACCCTTATAGGCCAGTTCTCTAAAACAGATTCTGCAAAGTCCAAATCTTCTTAGATAGCCTCTATTTCTTCCACAACGCATACATCTATCAATTTTTTGAACTTCATATTTAAATTTTTTCTTTACTATATTGCTTGTCTTAGCCATATATTTCCTTTCTACGTTTTGCGTTAGCAAAAGGCAAGGTTTCGCAAGCGAGCGCTAAAATTATCCAGAGCGCGAGCGCTGCGAGTCCTTAAAAGGCATTCCTAATAATTCTAAAAGTCTTTTTCCTTGCTCTTTTGTTTTAGCAGTGGTGGTAATCGTTACTTGCAATCCTCTAACTTTATCTATATTTTGATAATCTACTTCAGGAAAGATTATCTGTTCTTTTAAGCCAAGGTTAAAATTGCCCTGACTGTCAAATGATTTATCAGATAAACCTCTAAAATCTCTTACTTTTGGTAAAACAACATTAATTAGTTTTTCTAAGAAAGCATACATTTTATTACCTCTTAAAGTGACCATTATGCCAATAGGTGCTCCTTTAGTCAGCTTAAAAGCTGAGATAGATTTTTTAGCATGAGTTACCACTGGAAGTTGCCCGCTCAAAGAAGCAATGTTTAATTGTGCTTTTTCCAACACACCTTCATTATCTTTCGCCTCACTTATTCCAATATTAACAACCACTTTAGCAAGTTTTGGCAGTGCCAAATCATTACTTACTTTAAGCTCTTCTTTTAATTTTTTCTTTATCTCTTTTTGATATTTATCTTTTAAACTCATATAAATTAAGCTTTTTAGGCGATTCCTTTCTTGCATTGTTTACAAACTCTAATTTTTTTTCCATTATCAATATTAAACCCAACT
>CAZMNS010000093.1:0-1351 GCA_964567705.1 uncultured Gammaproteobacteria bacterium
CCTTGCCCTTAGCTGGGTCAGCGATCTGTTTTTTGCCAGTAACTGAACCTTCTTCGGTCCCAGAAACAGATGTTTCAATAATTTGTCCTGGAACTTTTTTGTTTTGTTCATCAACAGTTTTAATCGCAGGATCAACTGTTACTTGTGCCTCTTTATCTAAAATCTTGGGGTCAATATAGATAGTTACTTTTGCTTTAGGTAAAAAGATATAGCTTAAGCTTAAAAAAAGCAGTATTGCTAAAGGAATTAAAAACCTTTTTTTGGCAGGTATTGAAACTGTATCTAAATTAGATCTTACAAACAATGATCTTACAGGAGAGAGTATTTTTTCTTTAAAAGCCAGGATCGGTAGGTTAGACAAGTCTCTTTTTCCAAATTGCTGATCAATTTCTGTGTCGCTTAGCGGATACTCAAGCTCTTCACTTTTTAGTTCATCCTTTTGCTCAATATCTCCAGACACAAAGCCTACTTTTTCTAAACTATCTACCTTCTCACTAGCTTTGGTTGGGAACTTTGAAAGGGTACTGGCAGACGCTTCTTTTCTCACCCCAGATAGACTCTCTTCTGAAAAGGCAACAGCGGGATTTAGCTCTGTGGCACCTGCTAAACAGATAGCACTAATCCCTACCACATCTGTTAATAACTCAACTTTAGGCAGGTGTAAAAACGGTAGATTTTCCATCCAGGGATAAGACAAAAGTTCATCACTTAACTTCTCCCATTTATCTGTTTCTGCTAGTGTTCCAAAAAAAAGAATTTTAGAAGGGAGTACCTCTATTTCAGAAAAGCTCAATAGAGCTTTCTCAATATCCTCGGGTAAGGAGCCTTGCCTTTTAACTGCTCTACCCCCCATTACTTTACCTGCTTTAACAACTACGACTTCTAAAGGGTTAGAGAGGTTAACTAAAATAGTAGTTGTTGGAACACCTTGTTGTTTTTGAATTAAATGAGAAACAGCGTGTGCGGTAGAAACATAAGCTAGTGGGGTTAAATCTAGCTCTTTAACTAAATCTTTTAACTTATTTAAATACTCCTCTTTTAAAGTTTCATCCTGCAACCAGGACTCAGGAACGCCAAACAGGATCTGAGAGGGTTCATATTCAAAATCTGCCAGAGCCTCATCTAAACTTAAATTCACAACTTCTAATAAATTTTCGCCTAGCTCACTTGATGAAACATTAACAATTTTTAATTGATCGTCAGAAATTGTCCAAACAGCAGCTTCAACTTCTTTGTTTCCAATATTAACAGCAAAATAATATTCACTCTCAGCAGTTTTGGAATCAAGAAAGGGCAGAAATATAGATTTAGGCAGATAATCTAATAAATTCATAATGAGAGACTAGAAAGG
>CAZMNS010000093.1:1361-3057 GCA_964567705.1 uncultured Gammaproteobacteria bacterium
TCACAACTGAGCCTAGTTACAAAATAAGCTAGATTTAGTAAGATACGTTCCCGCCTGGGAAGGCAAGGTTCTTTGAAGCGAGCAGTAAAATATTATATACTGCGAGCAAGAAGGTCCTTATAGCCACTATGACATCATCTGAGGTTAGAAAGAAATATTTAGAATTCTTCCAAAAAAGAGGGCACAAAATAGTTCCCTCAAGTTCTTTAGTGCCAGAAAATGATCCAACCACTCTTTTTACTAGCTCTGGTATGCAGCCTTTGATTCCCTATCTTCTAGGAGAACCTCATCCTGAAGGTAAAAGAATAGCAGACTCACAAAAAAGTTTTAGATCTCAAGACATTGATGAGGTAGGAAACAACAAACACACTACCTTTTTTGAGATGCTTGGAAATTGGTCTTTAGGAGACTACTGGAAAGAAGAACAGTTAAGCTGGTTTTTTGAATTCTTAACAGATAAGGAGGGTTTAGGCTTAAATCCTCAAAAGCTTTTTGTGACTGCTTTTGAAGGAGATAATAATATACCTCAAGATGAGGAGAGTATTAAAATCTGGCAGCAGTTATTTAAAGAAAAAGAGATTGAGGCAAAGGTTGGTGAGCGAATTTTTCTTTATGGTGTAGAAAAAAACTGGTGGTCTAGATCCGGCACTCCAGAAAATATGCCTTCTGGTGAACCAGGAGGACCAGATTCAGAAGTTTTTTATGATTTTTTTGGCTATGAAACACCAGATCATGAAAAAGTCTATGGCGAAAAATGTCACCCAAATTGTGAATGCGGAAGGTTTTTAGAAATAGGTAACTCGGTATTTATGCAATATATAAAAACTGAGGGTGGCAAGTTTAATGAGTTACCAAAGAAAAATGTTGATTTTGGTGGAGGATTAGAAAGACTTACGGCAGCAACAAATGATCAGTCAGATATTTTTAAAACTGATCTACTCCATCCAATTATCTACTACTTAGAAGGATTAACTTCGGGACAAGCAATTTATGAAGTAACAGGACATGATAAAACCCTTAGAATAATTGCTGATCATATCAGAGCTGCAGTTTTTTTAATTAAGGATGGTGTTATCCCGTCTAATAAACAACAAGGGTATGTTTTAAGAAGATTGATTAGAAGAGCTGCCATCAAAGCTCATTTAATAAAAGAGGGCTCTATGGATATTTTGTCAGAGCTTGTTGATCCTGTTTTAGATATTTATGAAGGAACAGGATATTTTAATAAATCAGGTGACTGGAATCCAATTAGGATTGCTATTGAAGATGAAGTAAATAAATTTAAATTCACTCTTTCTAAAGGTTTAAAAGAGATCTCTAAGATTGAGACTATAGATGGCAAAATTGCTTTTGATCTTTACCAAACATTTGGCTTTCCTCTAGAAATAACTACAGAATTATTTGAGGAAAAAGGACAAAAGATTGATAAAAAACAATTTGAAGAGGAGTTTAAAAAACACCAAGAGCTTTCTAGAACCACATCTGCTGGGTTATTTAAAGGAGGCTTAGCTGATGCAAAAGTGCAAACCACAAAACTTCATACTGCCAACCACTTACTGCAGGCTGCCCTAAGAGTAGTTTTAGGAACCCATGTTAGACAACATGGTTCTAACATTACAGCTGAGCGGTTAAGATTTGATTTTTCCCATGATCAAAAACTTTCTGAGGAGGAGATTAAAAAAGTAGAGGATTTAGT
>CAZMNS010000094.1:0-775 GCA_964567705.1 uncultured Gammaproteobacteria bacterium
AACCTCTTTACTCCTAGCTTGAAACTTTTCCATTCTCCAGGAAACAGGCTTGCTGGTATCTCCACCTAATCTATCCCCAACTCTTAAAGCTAACATATCCTCAATATTTTCAACCCCTATATTTTTAATAAACCTTCTAATAGCAGAGTCTGTTTGGTTTTCTGAAACAGAGAACATATGGAATCTAATTAGTCTATATAATTTATCAGTTTGTTTTTTACTAAGGTTAAACCTTTGAGCAATTTTTAAAGCTAATTTTGCTCCCTCAACATCATGATTATAAAAAGAGACGTTTCTATCTGGCTGGATCTTATGAGTTACAGCTTTGCCAATATCATGAAGTAAGGAAGCAAACTTAACTAATGGATCAGAAGAGGGGGTTTCTCTCATGCATCTTATAGAGTGATCTAAAATTTCATAAACTCTATCATGTTTAGGTCCTTGTTGGATAATACCTGAACATGCCTCAAGTTCTGGTAAAATAATTTGCAGTATCCCCGCCTCCCTCAGTTTTATTATTCCCATGTATGGATTCACTGATGCGAGGAGTTTAAAAAGCTCATCTCTAATCCTTTCATAAGCTATTTCTTTAATAAGATGGGCATTTTCTTGTAAGTTCAAAAAAGTGTTACTTTCTATATCAAAATTTAGCTCAGCTGCAATTCTGATGGCTCGCATTAAACGTAGGGCATCTTCATTAAAACGCTTATTAGGATCACCAACAGCTTTGATTAGTTTAGCTCTGATGTCTTGCTGTCCATAAAAAGGATCAATA
>CAZMNS010000094.1:785-3057 GCA_964567705.1 uncultured Gammaproteobacteria bacterium
CCTTTCAATCCTAGTGCCATAGCGTTGATGGTAAAATCCCTTCTGGCCAAATCCTCTTCAATTTTATCTGTCCAGTTAACTTGCTCGGGGTGTCTGTGATCTTTATAGTTCTCCTCTCTTCGCATTGTAGTTACTTCAAAGACTGTATTATCCGTCATTCCGGCTTGTCCGGAATCTGTCTTTTGTATGGATTCTGGAGTCGCTTTGCTCCCGAGAATGACATTTGAAGGTATTCCTACTGTGCCAAACTTATTATCATAAAACCCTTCTGGAAATAATTTTAAAATCTCATCTGGCTTGGCATCAGTTGTAAAATCCCAATCACTCACCTGCCTTTTCATAATTAAATCCCTAACTGCCCCTCCAACAATATATATTTGGTATCCAGCCTCATTAAACTTTTTTAAAATATTTTCAACCTCAGCGGGTAGTTCGTAAATCATAAATCCCCCTATGTAAATTATCGATCTCAAAACTCAAATGTCAAATGTCAAAACTACATATTAGATCTTTAAAATTTTTAAGATTTGAGATTAATTCTGTGTTACAATTCGACACGTATGGCTGCCAAGAAATGGAAGATTGCTCCTAGAAAATCAGAAGACCTCATTGCCCAGCTTCTACTAAATAGAGGGTTAAAAATAAAAAAAGAGATTAACCAGTTTTTTGACCCTAAAATAGAAAACTTTAAAAAAGATTTAAAAATTCCTGGAATTCATAAAGCCCAAAAAAGAATTAAGGATGCAATTAAAAATAATGAACTGATTGTTATTTTTGGGGATTATGATGTTGATGGAATTTGCGCATCTGCTATTTTATATCAAGCCTTAACTTCAATCGGTGCTAAAGTACTACCTTATATCCCACATAGGGAAAAAGAAGGTTATGGTTTATCTGAAATTGGGTTGGATTTTGCAAAAAATAATAATGCTAGTTTAGTAATTACAGTTGATAATGGGATAGTAGCCATTAAAGCTTCTAAATATGCTAAAAAAATTGGCTTAGATTTAATAATTACTGATCATCATATACCAGGTAGTAAACTTCCAAAAGCTTTTGCAATAGTTCACTCTTTAAATATGTGTGGAGCAGGAGTTGCTTGGTGTTTAATAAAGGACTTAGTTCCTCAGGAACTAGAGGTTAGTTTACTGCAGTTTGTCTCCATTGCTACTATCTCTGATTTAATCCCTTTAACAAATATAAATAGAGCTTTTGTAAAAATAGGTTTAGAGCAGCTTAATAAAACAGATAATATTGGTTTAAAATCTTTAATTTATGAGTCTGGATTAACACTTGGTAGTTTAGGGACTTATGAGCTGGGGTATATAATTGGCCCGAGGCTTAATGCTATAGGTAGGCTAGAGCATGCCATAGATGCCCTAAGACTTCTTTGCACCAAAGACCCCATAAAGGCTAGAAAATTAGCAAGGTTGCTAAGTGAAACTAATACTAAAAGACAACAACTTACAGAAATTGCTATTAATGAGGCAAGAATAATGCTGATAGAAAATGGTAATAAAAAGATCCATGTTTTATCTAGCAAAGCTTGGGTTCCAGGAATTATTGGGCTTATTGCAGCTAGGGTTTGCGAGGAGAGTTTAAGACCAGCAATTGCTATCTCTGTTGGAGAAACTCACTCTAAAGGATCTGCCAGATCTGTTAATGGGATTAATATTGTAGAGGTAATTAGAAAATGCTCCGATATTTTAGTTGATGTTGGGGGGCACAGAGGCGCAGCTGGTTTTACTATTTTAAACGAGCACTTAGAAGTTTTTAAAAGTAGGTTGGAGAAAGAGATTAGGGGGCAAGAGGGTGAAGTAGAGAGTATATTAGAGGTAGAAGCAGAGGTAGAGACTAAAAATTTAACAAAAAAGTTAGCAGGGGAAATAGAAAAGTTTGCTCCTTTTGGGATAGGTAACCCACAGCCTTTGCTTGCAACAAAAAACATGCAAATTTCTGATATTAGAACACTTAAAGATGGTAAGCATTTAAAATTTAAAGTCAACCCTTCTGTCATTCTGGGAAGCTCTGCGCCACCAGAATCTATTGACTGTATTGCTTTTGGGAAAGGAAGTTTAAAAGAAGTTTTAACTCAGGGCCAATTTGTAGATTTAGCATTCTACTTAGAAATTAATAAATTTAATGGCTCAGAGATTTTACAACTTAGGGTTAAGGACATTAAAAGCATGAATCAAGAAGCATGAATCAAGAAGCAAGTAAAATTAAGTCTTTTACCGATCTCAATACTTGGAAAGAAAGCCATAAATTAGTT
>CAZMNS010000095.1:0-2971 GCA_964567705.1 uncultured Gammaproteobacteria bacterium
ATCGGGATCTCCTTTGATCTCATTTAACTCTGCTACAAGCAAAATCATCTCTAGTAGATTATCTACTCCCTCACCAGTTTTAGCAGAAAGTGGCACAATAGGCACATCCCCTCCATATTCTTCTACTAAAACTTCATTATCAGATAATTGCTTTTTAATTTTTTCTGTTTGGACTTTTATATCCACACCTAAATCTATTTTATTGATCGCTACAATCATTGGTACCTTAGCTTCTAAAATATGTTTAATAGCCTCAAGGGTTTGTGGCATTACGCCATCATCGATTGCTACAACTAAAACAGCGATATCAGCAACTTTTGCTCCCCGGGAGCGCATTTTTTCAAAAGCAGCGTGACCTGGAGTGTCTATAAAGGTAATTAACTTTTTGTCATGCTCCACCTGATAGGCTCCAATTGCCTGAGTAATACCCCCATGCTCTTTTGCTGCCACTTGAGATTTCCTGATGTAATCAAGCAAGCTAGTTTTTCCATGATCAATATGGCCGAGTATTGTAACAATAGGTGGACGGGTAATTTCCGCCATAAATCTAATTCCTTTCTTTAAAAAATATCAAGAAGGGATTTAAGATTTAGAGAAAAGGATTTATGAATATTAAAAAAATTTTCATTCTTAAATCATAAATCTTAAATCATAAATCATTTTTCTTCTTTAGTTTCTTTTTCACTCTTAGGTTTTGATTTTGCACTTGTATCATCTGTGGCCGAAGTGTCATCACCAGCTTGAGTTGAGTCTTCAACTACATCTTTAGCTTCAATCTTCTCCCGCTCAGAGCGAGGCTCGCTCGCCTCCTGCCTCGCGGCAAGACGGGCGCGTCGAAGCGGGCCTTTGGCGGCCTCCAAAGTTTTAGGCTCTTCACTTGTTTCCCCTGTACCCTCGATATCTATTTTCCAACCTGTTAATTTTGCAGCTAACCTAACATTCTGCCCGCCTTTACCGATGGCTAAAGATAACTGTTCCTCTGAGATTTTAACTGTAGCTATGTTATCTTCTTTTAACTCCACTTCCACATCTTTAGCAGGAGATAAAGCAGCTGCAATAAATCGCGCTGGGTCTTCAGAATACAAAATAACATCTATTTTCTCTTCACCCAATTCACTAATAACTGCTTGGACCCTAACTCCTTTTTGACCGACTAAAGACCCTACCGGATCAACCCCATCTTGGTGAGAGACCACTGCAACTTTAGTTCTACCTCCTGCTTCCCTGGCAATCTCTTTAATCTCTACAGCGCCAGACTGGATCTCTGGCACTTCCATAGCAAATAAACCCTTAACTAACTCTGCATCAGCTCTAGAAACTATCACTTCTGGACCTCTGCCACTCTCTCTTATCTCCTTAATTAAAAACTTCATTCTGACGTTTGGAGCGTAATATTCTCCTCTAACTTGCTCTTGAGGTGATAATAAACCCTCTGCTCTACCTAAATCTACAAAATAACTATTTCCTTCCTGCCTTTGGATTTGTCCCGAGATAACTACTCCTACTTTTTGCTGGTATTCATCAATAATTGCCCCTTTTTCAGCCTCATGTAGTTTTTGAGTAATAACTTGCTTAGCAGTTTGAGCAGCGATTCTGGCAAATCCAGGAGGAGTAATACTTTCTTTTCCTCTGAAGATAGCAATCTCTCCAGTTACAGAATCTATTTTGGCTGTTAACTCTTCAAAATCATCAGGAATAGCTTCATTTCTAAAAGATAAATCTTTTCTATAAGCTGCTAGAGCTGCTTGACGGATAGCGTCTAAAATTACTTCAACATCAACCCCTTTTTCAGAGGCTAATTGATTTATTGCAGCTGCAAATTCAGTTCTAGCTTGTATTGGCATAAATAATTGATAATAGATAATTGGTAACTGAACCATTAACTATTAAAAAAGTGGGACATGCCCACCTTATACACCATCCTTCTAACAAAAGCTATTGTAGCGACAGCTAACATCTAAGTCAACTAGGAGGGGAGTTTTACGAAGCTAGTTTTCGGTAAACAAAAGCTTGAGCAACTAAACTTGTAGGGATTGTTAAAAATAGACCAACTACTAAAGCTAGTGCCCCAAGGATATTTATTAACCCTAAAAGGAATGAAAAAAGTAACAAGTTAAGCTTGACACCTTTAGTTATCTCCCAGCTATATTTTAAAGCCTCAATAGGTCCTAACGCTTTATCAAGCAAAGCGTAGCTAAAGAATTGAAATTTTATTGCCCAAATAATTCCCGGGATAATAAATAGAATTAATCCTCCTATAACTATAAATACATAAAGAATACTTGTTAATAGATATTTAAAAAGGATGTTTGTTTGCGAGAAAAGATCACTTAATTTAGAAGTTTTTTTGTCAACAAAGTTTAAAGCTATCCTTAAAATTCCTAGATCCATCAACATCCTTAATAACCCACCCGCAACTCCAATTACAATTATTAAGATTATAAAGATGAATGTAGGAGAAGAGCTTTCTTGAAGCGCAGAAGTAATAAAACCAGGAATAATTTGTAAGAAGTAGTAAATAAGAAGTAGGGGAATAAAAAATTTTAAATTAGATTTAGTAATTTGAAAACCAAAACTAACTGCCTCTTTTATAGAAAACTTTTGCATCTTTCAATCATAAGAATTTAATCTTTAAAAAGTCAAACTCCTTTAAATTCAAAAGCTTAAGGTGTATATTTATCTCATGGAAAACTGGATTTTATATGGAGTACTAGGATTTTTACTCCTTTTAGTTTTATCAGGAATTAAAATTATTGACCAATATGAAAGAGGGGTTGTTTTAACCTTGGGTTCATTTACTGGAGTTTTAAACCCAGGCTTAAGAATAGTTATACCAATTATTCAAAGATTAATTAAAGTTGATATGCGAATTACAACTTTAGATATCCCTCAGCAGGAGGTAATTACCAAGGATAATGTGCCAGTTGGGATTAATGCGGTAGTTTACTTTCAGGTAGAAAAGCCAGACGAT
>CAZMNS010000096.1:0-2954 GCA_964567705.1 uncultured Gammaproteobacteria bacterium
TATCACGCCTCCCTGTCACGGAGGAGATCGCCGGTTCGAATCCGGTCGGGCCCGCATTTAGCTTATAGTTTGACAAAAATTACTACCCGTGATAAAATTAGTAATATGACTGAATTAAGTTCAGAACAGCAAATTGAATTAAAACAAAAAGGTATTAAAGCAGCGGTGGATGCTGGAACATATATCTTAGTAGATGACAATCTAGAATACCTTAAAGAACTTGGTGAGGAAATTTCACCAATGGATAGACTAGATTTAAGAATAGCTGCAAGAGAAAAATATGCACAGGTAGCATCTAAGGATGAGATATTCGCAAATGATGGTTTTGAGACTGAACTTGAGGAATTAAAAAGACAAAGAGAAGAATTACTGACTTCCAAACCCCAATAATTGTTCCAATGTTTTATACTGGTAAATTAAACTTCTGTATAACGGTTCCAGATTTGAAGTCTCAAGCCCGCCACGTTCAGTTTAGATTATTACAACAAGCCAAACAATAGATAATTAAGGAGACAGAAGATCAACTATAGTTGCTAATAAAGATTGTTCTTGAGTAACTAGCTGACCTGTCTCAGCAGAAACTACTACTGTAACTGATGTGGTAACTGGTATAAAACCTAGAAGCCTGTGATCTTTTAAACCATTAATTTCATAAATAGGTACACCATTTCTCTCACCAAGTGCTATTACATCAGAAACTGAGGTTAGATTCCCCAGTTGAGCTTGTTCTAAAAGAGTTTGGGTAGCTAGTCTGCTTATTACATTAGCAGCTAACATATTCTGGACTGCTTGATCTGGTAAGGTTGTTAATATCCTTGGACCAGCTGAGGTTGAAGCAATTAGCTGATTGGTATTTAAATCAAGTTGCAGGGGAAAATTAGAAAGAGCTCCAACATTGTTTCTAGCAACAACTAACTTACCTCCCTCAGTTGCTATTTTAATCTTAAGTTTGTCCAAACGATTTTCTATCTTAAAGAGGTCTTGCCCTTCTACTTCTTCACCATCTTCTGTTTCAGCTTTGATAATTACCCTTCCATCTCTAATCTCATACCTTACTTTTACACCACCTGAATAAACATCAATCCTGGTTCTTCCATCTTCAGCCCTAGTTTTAATTTTTTCTCCCTCACCAAATCTGATCTCCGTTTTTACCTTATTTTCATCAGAACCATTTTCAATTTTTAGTGTGGGCCTAGGGCTTGTAATAGTTGATCCTACTGAAGGAACACTAGAACTGCTTGGTTTAGAATCATCTTCGTTATCATCCCCATCATCTGAGGAACTACTTCCTGAAGAACCCGAACTAGAATTACCAGAAGATCCTGATCCAGAACTTCCTGAACCTGAGGAACCAGAATCTCCATCATCTCCTCCTTTAGCTATTAACACCCCTTGAACATTACTGGTTTCTTTTAAAGGATAAGTTTTAACTACCTGAAGTTTAGAAGCAATAACAAGACCAATAATCAGTAATATTAAGACTAAGATAAGATAAGGATGAATAACTCCTTTTTCTTGTGAGTTGAAATTAGTGGGCATTAATTTAATACTAGACTGTTTTTTAAAAGGTTGTCAACCTTAAGCTTTATAAATACTGACTCCTAGAGGTTCAAATCAAGACAAAATTTATTTCCCTATTGACATTTTTTTAGAAAAAGTTTAAAAGATTCTTAAGGTCTAACTGCTCAATATATTGGGGAGGTCAAATTGGCAAGATCAATAAAAAAAGCTAGCAGAATTTTAAAAGATTCAGAGAGTACACAAAATTCTGGATTCTTTGATAACATTCAAAAAAACCTAGAATCTAGTTTAGGATTAGATAACCAATCTCTCGTTAGCTTAGTTTTAGGAGTTTTAATAGTTATTGTGGTTGGAGTATTAGTTTTTAACTATCTTAACAAACCTGCTGGTGAAATAGGAGTTTCTGATCAGGTTAGTGAAGAGCAGGGGTTTGTTGATGTAAAAAGAGAAGATCTACCTGGAGATTATCAGGTTAAAGAGGGTGATACACTTTTTCTAATAGCTCAGCAATATTACGGAGATGGTTTTAAATATCCAGAGATAGTTGGAGAAAATAATTTAGCTAATGAGAACAGTCTTGAAGTAGGCCAAGTCTTAAGAATACCTAAACTAGAGTCAGCCTCACTTCCTCAAGTTTCACCATCTGCTTCACCTGCAGCGCAAGCTGACAGTACTCTTGAAAAGGGAATGGGAGGCGCAGAAAATCAGACAATATGGGGGGAGAGGGTTACTGGAGACAGCTACACTGTAATTGAGGGAGATTGGTTATCTACAATAGCAGGACGTGCTTATGGAGACGTTCAAGCTTACCAAAAAATTGCCCAAGCTAATAACATCTCAAATCCTGACTTAATCTACCCAGGAACTATTCTTAAAATTCCTAGATAAAGCTAAATTACTCTTTTGTTATAATTCTTCTTAAGAATTAACAGGTCATATTTTTACACTTGCCTGCGGATGTGGTGTAGTGGCAACATGCTTCCTTCCCAAGGAAGAGACCGAGGGTTCAAATCCCTTCATCCGCTCTGAAGAAATAACAGTTATGATATTTAAAAATAAAAAATATATTACTTCACAACTAAACAAAGGGCTTGAGAATCCTTCTTGCCTAAAACTCCACCATCTATATTAAAAAAATTTACTCCTTTAAAACCAGCGTTTCTTAGTATAGATTTTATCTCTTCCAAAGAATAATGTCTTAGCGCCCAAGGATGATTTTTTGGAGGTTCTTTAAAGAAAAAGTCTTTTAAGGGGATTTGAAAAAGCAGTTTACCATTGCCATTTAAAACTCTTTTTGACTCCTTTAAGTAATTAACAAATTTTTCTCTGGGAAGATGCTGGAATACTAAGAATGAAAGCACCAGATCGAACTCACCATCAGGAAATTGTTTTAAATCTAACCCATTATTAGTAAAGAATTCTACATTTTTCCC
>CAZMNS010000097.1:0-2951 GCA_964567705.1 uncultured Gammaproteobacteria bacterium
AACAGCGAGTTGAAACTTTCTAATGAAGAAAAGCAAGTCTTAGAACAAGCTAGTGCTAGTTAATGGTTCATGACATGATTAATCCTTTAACTATCTTTTTAACTAATCTAAATAAGACTCAGCAGATTTTGGTAGTAGCAATACTGGTGATTATTATATATGTAGCATCTGCAGGGATTTCTTATTCTGTTTTGGCACGAGTTTTAAATAATAACTCATCTAATTTAGCTCAAAGTTTACCTACCCCCTCGTCTCCTTTAGAGGAAGATCCAAATGAACCAAGAACTGAAAGCTGTCCTCTAGATGGTGAGATGCATACCCAAAAAGCTAAAGATGCCTGGGTGCTAAGACGTCCTTTAGCTGTAATGATTGAGAATCATGTTGAATCCCGCCCGCAATCAGGGCTTTCTTATAGTGATGTTGTTTATGAGGCAGTAGCTGAAGGAGGAATTACCAGGTTTATGGCTGTTTTTTACTGCAACCTTTCTGATGCTCAAGTTGGACCTATCAGATCTGCTAGAACTTACTTTTTAGACTGGGTTTCAGAGTATGATGCTCTCTATGCTCATGTAGGTGGAGCCAATTCTCCTGGCCCTGCTAATGCCTTAGGGCAAATTATTGACTATGATATTAAAGCGCTAAATCAATTTGGTATTGGTTTCCCAACTTTTTGGAGAGACTACCAAAGGTTAGACAGGCCAGTAGCTACAGAGCATACTATGTATTCCACCACTCAAAAACTTTGGGAAATTGGCGCTAAAAGAGGCTGGGCAGCAGAGGATAGTTTAGGCAATATATGGGATGTTAAATTTACTCCTTGGTTGTTTAAGGATGATCAGGCAAACTCTGGTACAACAGCGAAAATAACTGTCAACTTTTGGGACAATAAGGGAGATTATCAGGTTGAATTGAACTATGACTCTGCATGTAATTGTTATAAAAGAAAAAATGGCGGCATAGATCATATGGATTTAGACAATAACCGCCACCTTTCTCCTAAAAATGTAGTAGTACAATTTATGAGAGAGTCTAGAGCAAATGATGGATATGAGGAAAATGCTCATTTAATTTATACCAATAAGGGTACTGGTAAAGCCTTAATTTTTCAGGACGGAAAAGCAATTGAAGGAACCTGGGTAAAACCAACACGCATCTCAAGAGAAAAGTTTATTGAAAAGCAAGGTAAGGAAATTGAATTTAATAAAGGTCAGATTTGGATCCAGACTGTCCCGGAAGGATCCGAAGTAAGCTACTAAGGACCTGCTTTGCGCTGTTGTCTGAGAAATTGTACAACGCGCTCGCAGAACCTTGCCTTTTCAGCTTCGCTGAAAACGTAAAATGTTCTGTCCAGAAAGGTGGTGTCTAATGGAAGAAATAATTATTTCCAAAGTCCGGGTTAAAATACTGCAGCTTTTTTTAAATTCCCAAGAATCACTTTTCCATGTTCGGGAGATTGTTAGACGCGTTGATGAAGAGATAAATGCTGTCAGACGTGAGCTTGCTAGAATGGAAAAATATGGATTAGTAGCATCAGAGTGGAGAGCTAATAGAAGGCTATATCGCTTTAGAAAGGATTATACTTTTTATCCAGAACTTTTGGCAATAGTAGCTAAGTCAGTAGGGATAGGAGGTAATATTATCAAAAATAAAGCAAAATTAGGCAGGATAAAATTTGCTTTAATTGCTAAAAGGTTTATTAATAAAGAAGTCTCAGGTCAAGAAGATGTTGATCTATTGATTGTGGGTCAAGTTATCTTACCAGAGCTCCAAGCAATAGTTGCAGACGAGCAAGCCCGAAGAGAAAGAGAGATTAACTACTCATATATGGATGAAGCAGAGTTTAATTTTAGAGTAAGAAGAAGAGATCCATTTATCTTAAGAGTATTAGTCCAGCCAAGAGTGATGTTAATTGGTGAAGAAAAAGAGTTGTTATCTGGGGTGGTGGCTTAATGGTTTATAGATGAAATCTAGAATAATATTATGGTTCATTATACTGTTGCTTTTTGGTGCGGTCTTTATTGATCTGCCTAAAATATCTTCAGAAATTTTTTTAACTAGCTACTCAGGGATATTTCCTTTAAAGCTTGGATTAGACTTACAAGGTGGTACTCAGTTAGTTTTACAAACTAATATGGAAAAGATTGCTCCAGAAGATAGAGATAATGCCCTAGAATCAGCTAAAGGAGTTATTGAAAAAAGAGTAAATCTTTATGGTGTTAGTGAAGCGCTGGTGCAATCATCCAAGATAGGGAGCACAAGAAGAATTTTAGTAGAACTTCCTGGAATAAAAGATGCCTCAGCTGCAGCTAATTTAATAGGTAAAACTGCTCAGCTTGAGTTTAGAGAAATTACTGAAGCATCTGAACTAGAAGCTAGCAGTTCTGGGTTACCAGCAGTTTTTTTTGCTAAATCAACTGGGTTAACAGGCGCTGATTTAAAGAAAGCTCAGGTAGTTTATGGGCAAGCAGGTACAGGAGGTCCAGAGGTACAAATTGAGTTTAGCTCTGATGGATCAAATAAGTTTTCTAAAGTTACCAGAAGAAATGTAGGTAAACCGCTAGCTATATTTTTAGATGATAGTATTGTCTCAGCCCCAACTGTTACTGAGGAGATTATAAGCGGACCGGCATTAATTACTGGGCAGTTTACAACAGATGAGGCAAAGGCTTTAGCTATCCAACTTAACGCTGGCGCGCTTCCTGTACCAATTCAGATAATTGAACAAAGGTCAGTTGGTCCAAGTTTAGGACAGCAGTCAGTAAATAAAAGTTTAGTAGCAGGGATAGTGGGGTTAGTGACAATTATGGTTTATATGGCTTTTTACTATGGATTCTGGGGACTGGTTGCAAATCTTGCTTTACTTATTTACTCTTTGTTTGTATTAGCAATTTTTAAAACAGGGTTGTTTATCTTGCCTCCTGTTACTCTAACTTTAGCTGGAATTGCTGGGT
>CAZMNS010000098.1:0-1311 GCA_964567705.1 uncultured Gammaproteobacteria bacterium
CCCAACACAAACATTTAAATTTTTTATCGTTTTTTCCCCACCTTGCCACAAAGCTTCACCAATCACTCCCAAATCAGAGACTTTATTGTAAGCATCCTCTAGGAGCTTTCTTTTTGATTTGTCACCTAATTTGAGCTTTGCAAAGCTATCTAAAATAGTTGGATCCCCTATTCCAAGGCGGGACGTTCCAAGTGGAATCCTAACCAAATGCTTTGCTTCAATAGGGCCCATTTTTTTTAAGAGATTTTCAAGTCCGGAGATCTTTTTTTCTACTGTCCCTTCCCCTGAATATTTGGCGATCTTTAAAAGTTCCTCAAAAACCTGAGAAACTGTCATTCTGGCTTGCCCAGAATCGATTCTGGATGCGCTTCGCTTACCAGAACGACGATTAGCAAGTTTGCTCGCCACTTTCCCTAAATCCCCTATTTTCCCATATTCTTTTAAAACTTCATCTCTGTCTACACCATAGGCTCTAGCTATAGCTGCTGCAACGCTCTTTTCTGCCATTCCAATTTCAACGGATTCATAAAAGGGTCCGACCCTTCCCTGAATTAAGTAAGAAACTTTAGCTATCTCATCTTCCTTAACTTCATTAAAAAGCTGGGATAAAATATCTATTAAGGAAAGCCTTGAAGAGGTCTTCTCTAACTTCTCAAAATATTCTGCTAATTTAGAAAAAGTCATGAGGTGATTGTATTAGATTAATTACTTCTTGTAAAATACTTGTATGGAGGAGGGGGATTTAAAAATCGAGGAGATAGAAAGACCAAATATCCATGACGAACAAGCTTTTCAAGGGTGGTTGGATAGATATGTCACATACCCAGATAAAGGACTTGACGATCTTCCTCCGCATGAAGACGGAACTCCTCTTAGTGAAGAAGAAAAACTTGAGATAAACAAAAATCAGATAAAAACCTGGCTTAATCAACAACAAGAGCGGTCTGCAATTAGAGAAAAAAGAGGTTTGCCACCGACCACAGATGAGGAAATAGAAAACAATCTAATCGACCAAATTAGAAGACGTACAAAACGATAACTTGTTACTTTAAAACATACATCGCTTTTTTGGTGCCACCTTGCTTTTTAATTAAGCCTTTTTTCTTTAAGAATCTCAACTCCCGCAGTACTGTATCATCTGAAAAATCTGGAAAGATCTTTCTAAAATCTTTATTTTGCATACTTTTGTGCCTATGCAAATACTCCATAATTAACATCTGTCTTTCGTTTAAAATAACCTGCTCCCCAAGTTGATCTTTAACTCTAGCATCCGTTGAAATCCTTTGCACCCGTTCTTTAACTCTATTTAGT
>CAZMNS010000098.1:1321-2936 GCA_964567705.1 uncultured Gammaproteobacteria bacterium
ATTCAAGCCAAGGAGTTAAATCCCTTTCATGATTATCTAAAACTAACTGGTTAGAAACAGCTTGCAAAGTTAAATAATAATCCATTGGGTCTTCATCAAAATACTCCTCAAATGAGAAAAATTTTCTAATATCATAGTTATCTAGAAACATTACTAAGGTGGCCACAGCTCTGGAGGCTCTACCATTTCCATCCACAAAAGGATGAATTCTAGCAAGCTCATAATGGATTATTCCTGCTTTAATAACAGGGTGCAGCTCTTTTGATTCATCAGAGTTAATCCAATTAATCAGATCTTCTAGCAAATAAGCTACCTCTGCTGCCGGAGGAGGAGTGTAGGAGATTTGGCCAGTTTTAGTATTTCTAATTACGACCTGTCTAATTCTAAATTTACCTGTTTGGTCTGGTGGTAAAATCCTCTCAGTAGTGATTTTATGTATCTCTAAAATTGTTTCAATAGTTAACACATAGCTTATGCCTGAGCCAAGTTGTGAGGCGATATTATCAATAAATTTTAAAACATTTCGATAATTTATTACCTCTTGGATATCTCGATCACGAGCAATAACCTCTTTACCATCCAAAACATCTTTTACCTCTTCCTCAGACAACCTATTTCCTTCTAAATGAGTCCCATGATGAATAGTCCGCTCAATTGCTTCTTTTCTAAATTTTGCTTCCCAAGCTGGAATCAAAGGGGCATTCATAATCACCTCTCTTGAGGCATCAATAATACCTATATTTTTTAGAATGCTATTAGTAATCTTGTAATTAGCAACGAACATAATAGGTCCTTACCTTTCACTCCTTAAAATTGCTAGTAAAAATAGTCCACATACAACAATTAGCATTATCAGCAATGAGTATTTTGTTATTAGACTTAAGAATATATCGCCTAAGCTGTAAAGCACAATTCCCCAAACAGTAGCCCAAAAAATAGTTGAAATGATAGTTACTACTAAAAAAGTTATAGCAGACATCTTAGTCATGCCTGCAGCAAAAGATAAAAATGAACCAACATTAGGATAAGCAAATCCGACGATTAATCCTCTTTTGCCAAATCTTTTAATCTGTTTTTGCGCTTTTTCTAAAAACTTACCATAATCAAACCTGTTAATAACTTCGCTAAAGCCATAAAACCCAAGTAAAAAATCTATTGTGTAACCAATTATTAATCCTGATGAGGCAACAGCTATTACTAAAGGCAGCTCAATTTGGCCAGTTCTGGCAAAAACTGCTCCAAGCCCCATTGCCACCATTCCTGGAGCAAAAAAACTTACTAAAATTAGGGATTCCAGTAGAGCCCCTACAAAAATAATCTGATAACCATAGTTAGCATAAAGAGTACTGAAAGCATCAACAAGCTCTTTTGAGGAAGGGATCACTCCCCTAATAGAAAACATTAACCCGATGTAAGATAATAGTAAAATTAAAGGCAGTATTAAATCACTTTTAAAAAGATTAGGAATTAATTTAGAAAAAAAGGAAGACATAGTTTATTAATTATCGCAAATTTAGCGCAAAAGGGGAAATCTTTCGTACCTATACCCTCAAAACAAGTAATGTAGGCATAATTTAAGCTTGGTATAATAAATGGAAACTTATGCTGACAAAAG
>CAZMNS010000099.1:0-2931 GCA_964567705.1 uncultured Gammaproteobacteria bacterium
AGTTGTCTCAGTCGCCAGAAAATATAGGGATAGAGGGTTACCTTTTTTGGATCTTTTTTTTAAAGGAAATATCAGCTTAGGAAGAGCTGTTGAAAAATATGACTGGAGAAAAGGATATAGGTTTTCTACTTATGCTTACTGGTGGATTAGGCAAGCAGTAACTAGAGCAATTGCAGACCAAGCCAGAACTATTAGGATCCCTGTTCATATGTTTGAGTTAATCACCAAAGTAAGAACTGCTGCAAATACCCTGCAAGCACAACATGGAAGAGCTGCCACTATTGAGGAAATTGCAGAATTTTGCGAACTTGACTCAGAAAGGGTGACATTTATATTAAATAGTGAAAGAAAACCACTATCATTAGAAACTCCAGTAGGAGAATATAGGGACGCTACCTTAGGAGATTTTATAGCAGACACCAGCTCTAGAAATCCTCAAGTAGATGCTGAGCGCTCGGTAATAAAAGATCAAATTTTGGATATATTAGAAGAAATATTAGATCCAAGAGAAATGCATGTTATTAGAAGAAGGTTTGGGCTTGATGATAACCATGAAAGAACCCTCCAGGAAATTGGTGATGAGTTGAGAATTTCTCGCGAGAGAGTTAGACAGATAGAAGAAGATGCTTTAGGAAAACTAAGAAGGGCTAAAACTAGACAGGTCCTTCAGGGCATAATATAATAAATCTATTCTTCAGAGGGAATTATTATCCAGCAGATGATATATGGGATAAGTCCAGGCAAACCACCTGGGAGTAATAAAAGTATCCAAATTAGCCTAACTAGCACTACATCAATGTTAAAGTAATTTGCAAAAGCTAAAGCAACACCTGCTATTACTCTCCCCTTTTTTGGTCTAACTAGTTTATTAGTTGTAGCCATACGCTAAATTATAGCAAAAACTTATTGACATTTAAAAAATTGGCGCATAATATAAAAGTAATTATGGGTGATGAATTAACTGGTACTCCTGAACAACAAAGTCCTGCTGAATTAATACAGGCTTATCTTTCAAAGAAAATCAAAAGAGAAGAACAATATGCAGCTAATCCTGATTGGTCTCGGATATGGAATCCAAAGTTTGAAAATCTTGATGTATTAAGAGAGATTGAGAGCAGCGTTTTAGCTGGAGATTACGCGGCTATTTTGCCTTTAATTGAATGGGATCTTGAGAGAGAGGTACGAGCGCAACAACGTATCCAAAAAGACTTAGAGGGCAAGTTTCGAGACGATGATAAATATCATGAGCTTAAAGAGAGAATTACACAAAGACAAGCAGCTTTATCCGGAAATGCATCCGAGGATGTCAAACAAATGTTAGCTAAGGACCTTAAAAGGGATAGCGAAGCGTTACAAAATACGGACAGGGCGAGATCTGAAGTAAGGATGAAAAATACAATCCAAAGGATGGAAAAGTTAAATACACTTAAAGCAGCTGCTTCTCCTCAAGCAGCTCTTGCAAGGTAAACTATTTACAATCTTGTGGGCAATTTTCTATTGTCTCAGGTTTAGGACAATCAAGGGACAAACAAGCTACATCTTGGCAGATTCCATCCCCACAGCTTCCAGCTAGAGCTGCAGAAGGTTCTGGGAATACATTGCTAGATGAAAGTTCTATTTGAAACACTTTTACTTCTTTTACTTTCCCAAAAGCACATCCTCCAGGAAGTTTTTCCACCCTCAGGGTGATTTAGGTTCACACCTCTACTTTACTTCTTTGTGGGCAATGATGGGATCGAACCATCGGCCTCGTCTTTATCAGAGACGCGCTCTACCACTGAGCTAATTGCCCAAAACTTGAATATTTTACCATTAATGTTAATGAGGCCTGGGCGGGAATTGCACCCGCGTATAAGAGTTTTGCAGACTCCTGCCTTACTA
Organism: uncultured Gammaproteobacteria bacterium; assembly: GCA_964567705.1. Lineage (GTDB taxonomy): Bacteria > Patescibacteriota > Microgenomatia > Daviesbacterales > UBA10151 > CAZMNS01. Next base: position 1,882 of record CAZMNS010000099.1, read on the forward strand.
CTTGGCTACCAGGCCATCGGAGCAAACTTCAATATTCTACATGCGCAGCATCACATAAAGTTTGCGAGATCGCTTGCTTCGACGAAGTCGATGACAAGGGTAAGCAAATTTTAGCATAAAATACTCTTGAGTTACTCAAAGTATCTTTTTCTGAGCAAGAATAAAAGTGGAATGGCCAAAAGGATAAAGACTACATTCCTAGTCAAATCCCCCCGAGTAATTAAACTGTTAGTAAAATAATATATTGGAATACCAGTTATTAAATGAGCTAAAGTTGAACCTATTAAAAAATTTCTGTATTTAATATTTAATAAACCTGCCCCATAGCAAACAGCCTCAGAAATAGTACTACCAGTAAGGACTCTTAATACAAACACTCCTTCTATCTCACGTTTACTGACTACTTTAGTTATTTGAATTTTTTCTAGAGTTTTAGCATCAAAGATCCTTTTTAAAAAATCAAATCCATACTTTTTGCCAAGATAAAAAGCAATTGAAGATCCAACAATACTTCCTAAAAAATCTGTGAAATATGCTGTTTGCCAACCAATAATTGGAATAGACCAGGAATTGGTGGCCAAACTATACCTGAAACTTTAATGATGAATAGCACAATCAGAAATACTAATAAGTTATTTTGTGACCAGAGGCTAAAAGAAGAAAAATAGGGTGTGTTTAAAAACCAAAGATAGGCCACAATCGTTATGACAAATCCAGCAGCAAGCAGAATTAAGTACTTGCTGCTTTTTAATTTCATTATGTCTATCTTATCAGTTTGTGTCCAAAAAAGTGGTGGGGAAGGCTAGATTTAAGAGGGCCTTCATTCCTCTTCCACCTCATTCCCCGATTTAATCGGGGTGTGAGCAAGGTGAAATGGATCAAACTGTGGCAACTCCGACATTACGTCGGAGAATCCTCCAGTTGATCAAATCTCCAGAAAGGAGGTGATCCATCCCCAGCTTCAGCTAGGGATACCTTGTTACGACTTAAGCCTGATCGCTGGTTTCACCTTCTCCCGACTTACATCGGGATTCGGGTGCCCCCAACTTT
>CAZMNS010000100.1:0-263 GCA_964567705.1 uncultured Gammaproteobacteria bacterium
GATCTCTGGACTATTATTGTGCACCCTACTGCTCTTCTACTCGGCTTGGCTTGCCTTCGCTATACTCATCTTCGCTGTGGTGATCTTCCTGTTCATCCCCGATGCCCTTATCCACGGGCTCGTTGGTCTAACTGGATAAGAGCCAAGTGGTCGGTAGGAGCATTCCGCTCCCTCTGGAAACAGAGATGGAGGCTGGACGCTTCCCCGATCACCCATGCCACAATTGTGTGGCAAGGCTTGGACTGATCACAACAACCCAATAA
>CAZMNS010000100.1:273-2915 GCA_964567705.1 uncultured Gammaproteobacteria bacterium
GGGCAATAAGTCCCACAGTGGGTATCGCTTCCCGAAGGCGACAGAGGTAAGAATGGCAGCTGTTGTCAGGTCTGAGACAGTGGTTCGAAGACAACGAACGCGAAAATCAATAACTGATCACAACAACCCAATAAGTGCAACATGGGCCCCGATATCATGTCGGGGCCCGCGCACATTTCTTGCTTAATAACTAATTTAAGTTTACAATTCTTACCTTATAATGCTAGCAGAATACGAAATAGATTCTTTATATCCTGAACTACTATCTAACTTTTTGTCCTTTTCTCTATTAACTCATACTAAACTGGCAAAAGAGTTTGTAATGAGACCAAGGTTTTTAGCAAATAGTCCTCAAGATTTCAGGTATTCAAGACCCCAGCTTAATAAAACAACTTTAGATATAGCTTCTGATGAATTATTGGTTGCACCTGAGTTAATAAAGCTCTTTTTAGCAGATTTAGGAATTACCAAGGAGAATTCTCCACCAAATCCTGTTGAAGTAGAAATTTTCACAGATAAAGATGATCGTGAGTTACTAGGTTTAGCAATAAAACCAAAAGAGATAACTAAAGATGAGGTAGGAATTTATTTTGGGCATTTCGGCCCAGATAAAGCTCCTATAGCATATGTAATTTTTAATGAAATTGCTACTTTTTACCCTGAAATAGCTAAATCTCAAAGGGCTAACAGGATATTAAAAGAATATAATAAACTTATCCTACGGCCAAACTCTCAGCTTTTTAAGCCTTCTGGTGAAATTACTATGCTATATGTAAGTTTAACTAATTGGCTTAAATCTGTTTTAGATATTTGAACTTGCAAGCTTTTTGAATATCCTCTAGACTTAACTTAATGTCCACAAATCTTTCATCACAGATCAATCGTCACTCCCGCCGTGGTTTTACCCTAGTTGAACTTTTAGTTGCTATCTCAATTGTGGCTATAATTTCTGCTGTAGGTTATATTAATTACTCCACAGCCCAAGTTAATGCTAGGGACTCTAGAAGAAAACAAGATTTAAGATCTATCCAGGTAGCGCTGGAGCTTTATAAACAAAGCTCATCTAGCAAAACTTATCCTGCAACAACAGGTGATTGTTGCATAACAGGAGCGCTTTTAAGTAGTAGTGACAACCCATGGATTCCTGCACTAACCACTGCATATATTAACTCTATGCCTAAAGACCCTAAAGATAATGAAGGTAACCCTTTAACAGGTACAGATTTAGTCTTGGGGTATTCTTATTGGTCTGGAACAGGACTTACTGGCGGGAACTGTCCCAGCACGACTCAAGGACAATATTTCATACTGACTGCAGGATTAGAAAATACAAATGATTCTGAAAGAGATGGTACAAAAAACTATAAAGATTGCGCAGGAGCCTCAATTACAGATAACCCTAATGCTTACATTATAACAAGTGAATAATTAGTTCATTGTTCATGGTTCATAGAAAACCACTAACTACTTACCATGAACTATTTACTATATACTAAATACATGCCCAGCGATTTCCCCAAGCCTAAACATGATCATCAAACCATAAAGTTTCCAGATAATTTTTTATGGGGCGCAGGAACATCTGCTTTTCAAGTTGAAGGAAATATTACTAACTCTGATTGGTGGGAATGGGAGGAAACTCACCAACCCCCTGAAAAAAGATCAGGACTAGCTGCTAACCAATATGAGTTGTATGAAGAGGATTTTGATTTGGCTAAAGATCTTGGGCATAACGCTCACAGATTAAGCTTAGAGTGGTCTAGGATTGAACCTAATGAGGGTGAGTTTGATCTGCATGAGATAGAACACTACGCAAAAGTACTAAAAGCTTTAAAAGATCGTGGTATGACTGTGATGCTTACCTTATGGCATTTTAGTAATCCTGAATGGTTTGCTAAAAAAGGTGGATGGTTAGATGGCAAGTCTTCCTGGTATTTTGAAAGATTTGTTAAAAGAGTCGTTCCAGAGTTAAAAGATTATGTTGATCTTTGGATAACTCTGAATGAACCAGGTGGATATTGTTTTGACGCTTATGGCAGAGGTAAATTTCCACCTAATATTAAGGGGAAATTGACTCAAATTAGAAGCAATTGGAATTTGGCACAGGCTCACAAGAAAGCATATTACATAATACATAAGGCGACTCAGTCAGCTAAAGTGGGTTTTTCTCACAATCTAGCCTCTTTTAGACCTACTCATAACCACAAACTTTTGGAAACATTAGCGAGTTGGTTTCTTGATGAAATTGATAACCATAGTTTTTATAAGTTAACCGGGAATACACACGATTTCATTGGGATAAGTTACTACTTCCATTTGCGAATAAACAACAGTGAGGATCATTTTTTACCTAGGATTGTCGAGATTGGCGAAACTAAAAGAGAGGTTTCAGATATGGGATGGGAGATCTACCCAGAAGGAATGTATGATGTATTAATGGATTTTTCTGACTATCAGCTTCCTATATATATTACAGAAAACGGTGTTGCAACTTCAAATGATGACCGGAGAGTGAGGTTTTTGTTGTCTTATCTTAAGGAGATTGCTCATGCTATCCAAGCTGGAGCTAAAATCAAAGGCTATTTTCACTGGAGTTTAATTGATAATTACGAATGGGTAGAAGGCTTTGATCCTAAATTTGG
>CAZMNS010000101.1:0-2907 GCA_964567705.1 uncultured Gammaproteobacteria bacterium
AAATACCGTCAAATAAGCTATTGGAGCAACCCACTTATATTTGTTCAAAACTAAAATTAACGGGGTGGTAATTGCGAGAAATGCTGCTAAAACATTTGGGTGGGGAAATGTTCCATAAGGTCGCAGGAAAACTTGGTTAAAAAACTCAAATTTAGCAATCGAGGGAGTATTAATACTAAAATCTCTTTCTCCTAAAATCCAAAAGTTTAAATCTTTATTAAAAATAAACTGTCCCAGCGCCAGTAAAGATTGCAGCGTAATCGCTAATACTAAAGCTTGGATCCTTTGAGTGAAAAAACTAATATCTTTACTAGCGATATAAACACCAAACATACCGGTTATAAAAAACTGCTCTAACCTATACAAACCTCCTCCTAAATTAGCTGCGCTAGTTAAAGATAGGGCTTGTGTAAAAAGAAATATCAGTAATAAGTTTAGCGCTTTTTTTGATACTGGTTGTTTTTGCAGTAAGAAACTTGCCCAAAGACAAGTCACTAGAATATCCCAAAAATAAATAGTTGGAGAGAGATAATCTATAGGTAAAGAGAATATATAACTAAAATCTAACCAGAAGTGTTTTCCTAATTGGATTGGTAGTGTAAATAAGCAAAGGAAAAATAGCAGACCCTCAACTTTTTTTAGGTTCATCTAGCTTATCAGATTCAGGAGCAACTCTTATAACTAAGTGTCTTCCTAAACCTTCACCCACACTTTCAGATTCTACCCCAGATGTTTGCTGAATAGTCATATGAACGATTCTTCTTTGCCAAGAAGGCATTGGTTCAAGTTCTAGCGCCTCTTTACTTTCACTTACCTGTTTCGCCCACAGCCTGGCTTTATGAGCCAACTCTTCTTCTTTACCTTTTCTCCAGTTAGCGACATCAACAATAATTCTTTTTCCCCCTTCAACTTGTTTGGAAACAATCAAATTAACTATTAATTGTAGTGCTGCTAAAGTCTCTCCTGATTTACCAATTAACTTTCCAGCATCTTCTGTTTCAATCCAGATAAAAATCCCATCTTCTTTCTCTTCAATATCAAATGAGCCCTCAAGTGAGAGCTGGCCTAAAATATTTTCTAAAATTTCTGAAACTTGTTGCTCCACGTTTTTAATTCCTCGATTCAGGGGGATTTTGCCACAAATTCAGCTTTTTTGCAACGGCAGCCTTTTAAGAACACCCTCCATTCCACCCCAACCAGCTACTAAGTATTGCTGGGTTATCCCTAAAAGTGTCAGTGTATTCCAATAGAGAGATAGTGCTAGAGGAAACTGAAAAGAGAAATAGCCAATCATTACTGGCATTAAATAAATCATTTGTGACTGAACTGCAGCCATAGCATCTTCAGTCTCTTTTTTCTCTTGCCTTTCTTGAGTTGAATCAGAGGGATATTTTTTAACTGGATTTGGCATCATCATTTTAGATTGAATAAAGGTAAGCGCTGCTGAGATTAAAGGTACTAAAAGAGCAACTGCGCCTAACTGAGAAAAGTCAGCTGGTTTTAAGGATATATTAAGCCCTAAAAAATAAGGATCAGGTGGATTGTTGATATACCAAGAGGGGATATAAAGCAGGCTATTTATATGGTCTAAACCTGCTTGACCATTAAAAAAAGCGGTAATTGCTTGGTATAAAGCTATAAAAATTGGTAGTTGAATTAGCGCTGGTAAACAGCCTCCTGCAGGATTAACTCCATGCTCTTTATATAAAGCAAGTTGTGCTTGAGTTAAAGCTTGTTTATTATCTTTATGCTTATTTTTAAGCTGCTCTAAGTGAGGTTTTAGCTCTGCCATTTTTTTAGCTGATCTAATTTGAGAGCTGAAAAATGGCCAGATTAAAAGTCTAATAGTTAAGGTGAGCGCGATTATCGCTAAACCCAGTGCACCAGGTACACCAATTATTTGAAAGAAGTGCATAAAACCGACCAGTAAATTTAAGATTGGTCCGATCAGAATTAAATTAAAAAGGTCAGTAATTACCTGCATGTTAAAAACCTCATAAAGCCAAGGTAGACTCCTTTCCAGGCGCCAAATTGATTTATCATCTGCTTTGTATACTCTGAACAACTCACTGGGTATTTACATGCTCCACCAGGGGCTAAAAACTTAAACAACCCCTTATCAAAAGAGAGAAATATTTGATAAAAACTAATTAGACTCAAAAATATCTTTGACATTTTTTAATTCTTTTTTAAGTTCATCTACAGTATCATTTAAAATACCAGCTTTAGGCATAATAACTAAATTTATTCCTTTAGGCAAGTCCAGATAATAATCTTCTATCGCTAAGTAACTAAGCCTTCTAGCCTTATTTCTTAAATTAGCTTTTTTAAAATTCGAGGACGAGATAGCTACTCCCACCAAAGGGTTGTCATTTGTACTAAAACGGTACATTAATTTAAAAGATCTTGTTTCTAATTTAGCTCCTGAGGCAACGAATTTAAAGTTTTTCTTAAGATTTAATCTTTGAAGCTTTGGCAGCATTAGGGATTAACTGTTAATCTTTTGCTTTGATTTTGCCTTCTCCTGCTTAAAACTTTTCTTCCGCCAGGGGTTGCCATTCTAGCTCTAAATCCATGTTTTCGCACTCTTTTAAGTTTTTTTGGTTGGTAGGTTCTTTTAGTAGACATGGGGGTAAGTATAGCAAAATTTCAAATAAATACCAATTTCAAATTTACAATTCCTAATTGATTATTAGAAATTAATCTAATAACTTGATCTACTAGTTAGTAGTTTCTCTATCTTTACCTGTTGATAAGTTATCCACTAACATTTATTTATGGAAACCAAAGATTGGGGTAAAATCCTTGACTATATAAAGGGCCAGATATCTCCAGCTAATTTTAGAACCTGGTTTTCTAAAACAATCCTTGAAGAAATAACTGATCAACAACTAACAATCAAGGTCC
>CAZMNS010000102.1:0-2855 GCA_964567705.1 uncultured Gammaproteobacteria bacterium
AAGCATAGGAAATAGTTAAAATTTACTTAAATATTTTTTGGGAAGAGAATTTTTATTTAGAGATTCAAAACCACTTCTATAAGCAGCTGCTTGGAAATCCAGACTTAGATCCAGCTGTCAGAAGAGATTTACAAAATATGGCAGAGATACAAGATCTTACCTTGAGTGGAGCAAAAGAAATTTCTAAAAAACTAGGTACAAAACTAGTTGCTACAAATGATTTACATTATATAAACAAAGAGGATGCAGAAGCACAGGATGTATTGCTTTGTGTTCAAACAACTAAATTTATTAAAGATATAGACAGATTAAGGATGATAGATACCCCAAATCTTTATTTAAAATCCCCAGAGGAGATGATTGATGCTTTTAAAGAGATTCCTGAGGCTATAGAAAGCACAGTTGAAATTGCTAAGCGGTGTAATCTAGAAATTCCATTAGGAAAGGCGTTATTCCCAAAGTTTCAGACCCCAAGTAACCAATCAGGTATAGATTACTTAAAGGAATTAGCCTATGAGGGAGCAAAGCAAAAATTAAAGATGACTGATGAGGAAAAGACAAGGCTAGCATATGAGTTGGAAGTGATTGGCAAAAAAGGACTAGAGGATTATATTTTGGTTTTTCATGATCTGATTAACTGGGCCCATAATCAAGGCATAATTACTAATACTAGAGGTTCTGCAGCTGGCTCATTAGTTTTGTATTGTTTAAACATTACTAATCAAAACCCTCTAGACTACCTGCTCCCTTTTGAAAGGTTTTTAACTATTTTTCGGCCAACCTATCCTGATATAGACGCAGACTTGGCTGATGATAGAAGAGATGAGGTTATCAGATATTTAATGAGCAAATATGGAGAGGATAGGGTAGTACATATAGTTACTTTTGGAACTATGATGGGAAGAGCAGCTATTAGAGATGTCGGTAGAGTTTTAGCTATTCCTTACGGTGAGGTTGATAAAATTGCTAAAATGGTTCCTCCTCCTCATCAGGGTTTTCATAAACCGCTTAAGGATGCTTTAAAAGAAGTCCCAGATTTAAAAGAGGCTTATAACTCAAATCCAGATTATGAAAAGATGATTAATTTAGCTATCCAAATTGAGGGAACAGTCAGACATGCGTCAGTCCATGCAGCAGGGATTTTAATCAGTCCTGAAGATATAACTAACTATGTTCCAGTTCAGCGGGAGGCAAATGGGGACAAGGTTGTTTCTCAGTATGATATGTTTTCGGCTATTGATGAATATGCTGGAGTAGGGCTGATAAAAATGGATCTTTTAGGGATTAGAAATTTATCAATATTAGGTAGAGCTGTAGAGTATGTAAAATTAAATAAAAAAGTTGCGGTGGATATTAATAACTTACCTTTAGATGATAAAAAAACTTATGAACACTTAACAAGAGGTGAGACTATGGGAGTTTTTCAACTTTCAAGTGCTGGAATGACAAAGTATTTAATGGAGTTAAAGCCAACCTCAATTGCTGATTTAGCTGCTATGGTAGCTTTATACAGGCCTGGTCCAATGGGAATTATTCCCGAGTATATCAATCGAAAAAATAATCCTAAACTTATCAAATACTATGATCCTAGGATGGAGGAATATATGAAGCAGTCTTTAGGACTTTTTGTCTATCAAGAAGATGTTTTATACACCGCGATTAATTTAGCAGGATATTCTTGGCAAGAAGTAGATAAATTTAGAAAAGCGATGGGAAAGAAAAAGCCTGAAGAGATGAAAAAAGAAAAGGAACATTTTATCAGAGGCTGCAGTGAAAATGGGATGACTGAGCAAAAAGCAGAAGAGTTATTTGACCTGATTGCTGCTTTTGCAGCTTACGGGTTTAACAAAGCTCATGCTGCATCGTATGCCATGGTCTCTTATCAGACAGCTTATATGAAAGCAAACTTCCCAGTTGAGTTTATGGCAGCTGTGATGACAGCTGAGTATGGTGATACAGACAAAATAGTTGAGGCAATTGAGGAGTGTAAAAGGATGGGGATTGTGGTTTTGCCGCCTGACATTAATTATTCAGAAGTAGGATTTAGCATTGAGGATTTGAAATCTTTATCTGAAGAAGATCTAAGTAGGCAGATTACAGATGCGGATGTCAAGAAAAAACAGGGAATTAGATTTGGTTTGTCAGCTATAAAAAATGTAGGAATTTTAGCTATTGAGTCAATTATTAAAGCTAGAAAGTTAGCTGAATTTTCTGATCTTTATGGCCTTTGCTCAAGGGTGGATACAAGGCTAGTAAATAGGAAAACTTTAGAGAGTTTAATTAAAGCAGGCTCACTTGACTCTTTTGGCAGCAGAGCTGCCCAGCTTTTAATGTTAGATCAGTGCCTAGAAGAGGTTCATAGAAATTCTAAGTCTAAAATATCAGGACAAGAATCTTTGTTTGGAGAAGATGATGAAGGAATGGTTAGGCCAAAATTAGAGGCTCCAAATGTAGAAGAAATGACCTTAGACAAGCTATTAGTTTTTGAAAAAGAGCTACTGGGATTTTATTTACATGAGCCTCCGTATTTAGACAAATTGAAACAGTTATCACCTTTTGTAAACTATAAATTAAGTGAGTTAGATGACAACCTTTTAGGTAAAAGAATTGTTTTGGGTGGTGTAGTTGAGGAAGTTAAGAAAATAATTACCAAAAAAAGTAATCAGGAGATGGCTTTTGTAAAGTTATTTGACGGATTTTCTACTCTTGAATGTGTTGTTTTTCCTAAGGTTTTTGCTGATGCTAAACAAGTGTTAAATAAAGAAGAGGTTTTACTTTGCAGCGGTAAGTTGGATAAAAGAGAAGATGAATTCTCATTTTTAGTTGATTTTGTTGAGGTTTTTGATCCAGAAAGT
>CAZMNS010000103.1:0-141 GCA_964567705.1 uncultured Gammaproteobacteria bacterium
CGCCTCGGTGAGATTTATGAGGAAGGATTCTTCGACTGCGCTCAGAATCTCGCTTCGCTCGACTCACTATCTTAAGCTTGCAATATTTTATAGCGTAGTACCCCTAATGTCAATCACTAAGCTTGGGGATAGGAGGAAGAT
>CAZMNS010000103.1:151-2806 GCA_964567705.1 uncultured Gammaproteobacteria bacterium
TTCTCTCGACTCTTTGGCGAAGATCAAGATATTCTTTTTCAAAAAATCTAATGATTTCATTTTGGCTAGCACGAATTTTAGTAATATCAGATTTTATAGTTTTAATGTTTTTTTCTGTTTTTTTGAAACTTGTTTGTAAAGCTCCAACATCTTGTTTAATTGGTTTAATTTCTTCCTGAACAGCACCTTTAATCTGTTGTAAATCCTTTTTGGTTAACATATCTGCAGTCTAACAAATTTGTCTTAGATTTTAAATAGTAGGGTGATATAATCTGTCAAGAAATGGCAATTATTATTCTCAGAGAAAAGAAAGCTACTAAAGAGCAACTACAAAAAATGGGTTATGAATATGGAAGTTATATTAAGGTGGTAGTAGATATAGAGAAAGGAATTTTGGCTGGTGGTGGGGCAATGCATTATGATGAGGAGAGGGTACTTCTTGATTATGGTTCTAAACAAGAAAATTTATGGGGAGGTGGAGTTGATCTAGAAACAGGGGAAATTACTTATGACTCGATGATCAATATCCGCCCCCATCAAGGAAACACTAAGAGAGATATTCAGTCAGAGGAGATTAAAACTAAATTAAAGGAAATAGTTGAAAGGTTAATTTTAAATGAGTGATAAACATAGCTTGCATCAGGCTGATTTGCCAATTCAAACACAGATTCTTAATATCTCCGTGAATATGGCCAGAGTATCAAATCTAGTACTTAATCAATCTGGAGACAAGAGAGTTCTTATTCAGAAGCTTATTAATCAGACAGAGAGTTACTTAAATGATTTAGAAAGTGATCAGGTTTCAGAGCAGTTTAGGCCCACATTATTCAGATTTCAAGAGGAGTTTAAAAAGCTTAAAAATCAGGCTTTAGATGAAAATGATATATTATTATGGAGTGAGAAAGCTCTAACCTGGGCTGATATTTTACAGATCAGAGCAAAACTTGCTTGACAAAGGTTTATCTAATATTTTATTCTTGCTCAAATGTTAATGAATCCTGATCTGATATTATCTGAAGCTAGAAGATTAGCAATAGAGGCTAAAGAGGAGAGAGATAGGGATGCGCAAGAGGACTCTGAAGAGGCTTTAAGGCGATTAGAAGATGCTCAAGCTAGGCATGAGCAATATTTACAAGTAGCTCCTGCCCTAATAAATAGAGCTAGTAGAGAGCATTCAGCTCGCTTTGCACCCTTGCAAGAGCTATTAAATAGACAGGTTTCCCCTGCATTTAAAGCTATTAGAGATGAGCTTTTTCCTGGCTCTAGATTATTTTATACCCAATTTTATGAAAGAATGTTTGGAAAAGGACGGTGGAATTTATATCATCAAGCTCTAATGATGTTTGTGGGATATTATCAAACTACCTCTGTTTTAGCTTTTCATGCAATTGGAATAGAGCTAGCGCCAAGAAGTAAAGGGAGAGATTGGAGCTTATATCCACAGGATAGAATGCCCAAGCCTACCATACAAGTTTTAGTAACTGAGCATTATCCACCAGCTCCAAATGAAGAGAACTTATCTTGGTTAATATTATATGACTCTGCATCTCGTGCTGATAAAGATTTTGAGGTAGTGAGTAAACCTAGTAAACTGTTAAGGGTAGGTTATTCAGATGATTTTATCTCTACAGAGGAGGGTCAGTCAATTCCAATAGAAGACTCATTAACAGAGTCACAAGGAATACTAGGTGTGGTATATGATAGGTTTGATGCTAGAGCCTGGCAAATAGTTAATGAGCGTTTAGCAGCAATTTTATCAAGATATATTAAAGTTTAAATCTATGCTATATTAGTAATATGTCAGAAACAAGCGAGAACCTCTCCTTTTTTATGACAAATAATATCATTTGTCAACTACTGAGGAACCCAGAGCCAGACACCTGAAGGTGAGCCTTGGCTAGGAGGGGCAATCATACCAGAAGAAGTAGCTATTCTTGATTGATAGATACTACCTGCACCAACCCTACCAAAATTTTTAGTAATAAATCCTATATCAAATAAATTAATAATATTATCTAGGTTAAAATCAGCATTGACATTCCATTCCGGTGAGCTTGGAGTTTTTCCTAAAAGCGCTTTAGCAATAGAGTAATCAGCGCTGTTAATAGTATTATCCTCATTTAGATCTCCTGTTAATAGGTTTAATATATTACCATTATTTAAATCTACTGCTTGAGGCCTAACAATAAATGCTGAGGCTGTAGCTATTTGAGCTGGTCCTTTAAGATAAGCAGTATAGGTGCTATTGATAGTAAGCCCAGCTAAAGAAAGACCGCTAAATTCTCCTGTTGCTGGAAGATCTAGCGTAAAAGAGAGTAAATATTCTGGATTAGCAGTTATATTTCCAGAAGCAACACCTACAAATAATTTAGTAGCAAGGTTTCCAGCAGGCCTTCCCTCTAAATTTAGCTTGAAGTTAAGTGTTGGTCCAAAAGAAACTTTAGGGGTTGAGTCTGAAGGTGTGGATTCGCTATTATCATTATCTGGAAGTAATTTAGGAACTTCCTTAGGCTCACTACGAATCTCACTGCTTACAGTATTATCATAGGGTTTTTGAGCAAAACTTTGAGCACCAATTCTCTGTTTAATCAGGAACGACAAAGTAGGAATAGCCACAATTAAACCTACAAACATGACGATTAAGACAGTTCTATT
>CAZMNS010000104.1:0-2780 GCA_964567705.1 uncultured Gammaproteobacteria bacterium
AGGTCAAGCAAAAAGTGCTTATGTGCAAATGTACCCGAATACAGTTCGTGCTCAAAAAAAGAAACTCGAAGCGCCAAAAACACTAAAGCTTTTCATCGAAAAATGGAAATCTACCCGTCGCAAACGTAAAAAGCCAAGAACTGTATCTTGAAGGAGAAAGAATTGCAAATGAGATAAGAACTCTTGAAGGGATAGCGACCCGGACCCCTGATCAAGAAACTGAACTTGCTAGTTTAAGAAAGCAGCAAACTGAAAATGCTGAATTAGGGGACTACTTTGCTACAAAAATCTATAAACCAGCTAATATTGCTACTGGTGCACCTGAATTTAGAGGTGATGCAACAGGTGAGTTAGCCACCCAAAACACAGCAGTACAAAGGCTTCAGGGAGAGCTTACTACTGAAAGAGCAAGGCTTAATAATCTTAAAAATGAAAGCGATGAGGCTAAAGCAAAGCTAGAAGAGAAAATAAATATGAGATTAGTACAGGAAAGAGCTTTGCAAAATCAAGTTGAACAAGGGTTTGCTATGGCTGCTGCGCTTTGGACTAAAGAGGAAATAACTGAATTTAATAAATTGAGCACAAGAAAAGAATATGGCGCAACAGAGGCACAAATAGCAACAGAGCTTACTCCAGAGAACCAGTTTGCAGTTAACTTACAAAATCGCTACCAAATGAGAGGGAAAGCCTTGTTTGGACTTAAAAGGTTTGAAAAACCCAATAAAGAAAACATTAACTCTGATTATGCCCTACTGATGGGTGGGAATATAGAAAGATTCATGGATAATTTCATCCCTAAAGACCTCCCAGCTGAAGAAAGAGCAGCAATAATTAATAATAAAGAATTCCAAACCCAAGCAGCCAACCAGCTACTATATTGGCGCGCCAGAAATGGTGGATTATCTAGAATGGATGTTGATGTATTGATAAACACTCCTTGGGGCAAAGATGCAATTAACGCGGCACTTGAGAATAATAAAGAAGCGCAAAGAATCTATGAAGAACTTCAAGAAAATGGATTAGCTAAAGGTGATTTTGCACAATGGCTTGCTAAGCAAGGTAATAAAAATGCCTTTACAATACTTATGGGGTTATTGCTTGGAGTAGGTGGATTAACATTAACAGGAGTTATTGGTGCTCCTCTATTGGCAGCAGGGGCTGGCATTAGTGCCGCAGGTGGACTGGGAGCTATTGCCAGGAAAAACATCCCTGATTATACCCAAGAAGCTGCATAATAATTCACACAAATTGACTTTTAAACCAAATTCTGCGCACAATTACTTAAGTTAATACCTTCTTTGTCTATGAATGACTTAACTGCCTATAAGAAACAAATTGAGCATACTATTGTGGAGAAAGTTTTAGAGGCTCTTGAAAAAAATAAACTCTCTCAAACACAACTTCCTTCTATTGGTGAATTTATTTTATCTTCTATGAAATTTGCTAAAAATAAAGATGATTTAGATGTAATTTTAGCTGATTTATATAAAAAGTGGCCAGCTATTAAAGATCCTGAAAACTCCCTTACTTTAAATACAAATTCTGATCAAAAAAATACTAAATCAGAGGGTTTTAAAAATTTCTTAAAAGATTTTAAGCAGCAGCAGGAAGGGATGTAAGTCTTTTTGCCTCAAGTGTTTGGAATAGCCTTGATACAGACCTTTCTGTAATCCCATCTTTGCTTAAAGAATTTGTGGCAATAAATCTAGATAATTGATTTGCTTGTCCATTTACAGGCATTAATATACTAACAGTAGATTCATTAGAAGTTTTTGATCTCATCAAACTAAATATTCCTTGTTTTGTTAAAACAGAAATTGAGGTAGGCTCACTATTATCCGATGCAACGGAAGAACCTGGCAGTAACCTTTCAGATTCAACAGTTCTGCTTACATTGTAAACTACAGGGCCAGGATTTGTCGGATCTAGAGTTTCACAAAAGGATTTAACTTTATCTACAAAATCCCTTGGCTTTAACCCAGATTTCCAGGTAACTTCTAACTGAGTTTTACCATCAGGTAAAGTTAATCCCCTTAGCACAACTGCAGGATCTTCTCTGAGTTCTGCAGCTTGCTTAACGTCTGTTAAATCTACAACTTCCCCTTTAGAAGTTAACGCAAGTAAGGCTTGTTTTATTTCAACTGGTTGGGCTTCTTTAGCCATATATTAATATTCTATAGGATAGATCTTTAAAAGTCAAGTTTAATATTTTTGGATATTTTGAACGTTTAAAGTATAATTATGTGGTAAATATTTATGCCAAAAACTCCAGAAAGTCCATTTAAACCCATAAGTGTAGTTTCTCGAAATCCATATGAGCCTAGGTCAGGTCCTTTTAGAAAACCTAGCAGAGAATCTTTTGATCAAGCAAGGAAACCTTTCCAATCAATATCTGATGGAAGAACTGTTAATCCATATGAACCCTCCTCTGGTCCATTTAAAACTAACCTTGTAGTTCCTCCTTCATCTCAACCGGAGATCGGATTAATTGATCAATTAAAAAGTTTAGATGAAGAGATAAAAAGAATAAATGAGGAACTTGGAGGTTTTTATGCTGGGTTTGGTTCAACTTATAGTCATTATGAAAGAACCAGAAGAACACAAGAAACTCCTGAAGAAAGGCAACAGCGGGAAGAAAAACAGCGACAAGACGCCTTAAAAACGCTTGGCTTGGATGCTAATAAATTAGCTGCACAGGGCCCAGAAGATCAGGAAGTAGAAATTCGTCGTGCTTATCGCAAACTAGCAAAGGAGTTGCATCCAGACCGTCTTCAAATCGA
>CAZMNS010000105.1:0-2768 GCA_964567705.1 uncultured Gammaproteobacteria bacterium
CATTAATAGCTAAAGGTAGGAGTGTTGTCAATAGAGCAGAGCTTATAGAAAGAGGTTATGAGGATGTGGTAGGAAATTTAACTAAGCTTGGAGCTAAGATCAAAAAGGAATCTTAATAACAGAATAAGTTCGGACTGGCTTTTTTGGTAATAACCATTCTATAATAACTTCCAGGTTGGCCAAAAAAGCCAAACTAAAAAAAGCCAAAAACTAAAAAGGGAGGTGATAGTAATGAAATATGCAATGAGATGTACCTGTAGTCACTTAATGGTTGTCGACGCCCCAGATCAAGTAACAGCAGCTGGGATGATGAAGATGACACAAGAGCAACTTGATGCTCACTGGGCAGAGAAACATGCTGGCGATCCAAATAAACCTTCGCTAGATCAAGCTAATGCAGTGGTTGATGGAGCAGTTCATGAGGCAACTCCTGAGGAGGTAGCAGAAGCAGGAGGACAAGGTATGGGTCAAGAGCAAACTATGGGTGGAGAACAGGGTATAGGAGGTGAACCAACACAACCTGCATCAGAAAATGGTGGTCAACCCTCAGATGGTGGAGATCAACAAAACCAATAAGGTTTTACTAATGTTTAGCTAAACATATCCTCCCATTCTGGGAGGATATTTAAACTTTTCTTTTTGGAAGTATTTGGGTAAAATATGCAAGTAACGCCGCAGTTGCCAACGTGGTCAAGGCGGGCGCCTGAAGAGCGTCTTATCTCAGTTCGATTCTGGGCTGCGGCACTTTTTTGCGGCGGTAGTTCAGTGGTAGAATGGTCGCCTGAGGCGACAGGTCGCAATTTTATGTATTATGTCTATGTTCTTAAAAGCTTAAAAAGCGGTAGATTTTATACTGGATCGACAAATAATTTAGAGCGCAGACTAGTGGAGCATAATGGGAGGCATAAAGGTTACACAAAGTTCACGGGACCATTTAAACTCCTTTATAAAGAAGAATATGATACTAGAAGTAAAGCATATGAACGTGAGATGTTTCTAAAAACAGGTAGAGGTAGAGAACTTTTAAAAAGTTTAATAAACATGCGGGCGTAGTTCAGCAGCAGAATGTCTCGTTGCCAACGAGAAGGTCGTGGGTGCGAATCCCATCGCCCGCTCAAGTAGAGATTTAACGTAGAATGGTCGCCGGTTCAAATCCGGTCCGCCGCTCTTAAGAATCCTGAATGGAAAGACAATTTATCCTAGTAATCTATGGAGGACTGTTAGTGTAGCTGCAAGAAGTAATGCAGATACAAAGGGGATATAAACCCTAAATCCTGCTTTATCTAAGAATAAATCTCCAGGAAGTTTTGGTAAATTAGGAACTAAAATATTGTATATAAAAAATTCTAATAAAAATACAGCTACTAAAACTAGTACCGCTTGCTGCAATTCAGCCATAAATTAATATTAACATAAGCAAAGTTTTGTGGGCAGTGAGGGATTTGAACCCCCGACATCTTCGATGTAAACGAAGCGCTCTACCACTGAGCTAACTGCCCATAACGCCCTAGGCTGGTGCCGGGGACAGGAGTTGAACCTGCATGCCTTTCGGCAATAGAACCTCAATCTATCGCGTGTACCAATTTCGCCACCCCGGCATTCTTTTGTATTATACCTAAAGCTTCGAAAACTTTTAAGCGTTTTCTACTTAAAGCCGGTAAATTTTCTTTATAATACATCTTTTCAATAAGTATAATTGAGCCTTTTTTTGCGTATCTTAATTGAAAGGTCGATTTACCTTGAAAAGTTATTTTTCCTTCAAGGACATAAAGCTTTTTAATTTGGTCTCTAAGCCATTCCAAATACTTTAAGCTAGCGGACGAAAAAGCAGTATATAACATAAAACTATTTTTCCATCTGGGGTCTAAGTAAGAGTAGGTGCAACCATCACCATCCAAATTGCCCCTTAGGAAATCTGCAAAAAACTTATCGGGAATTGTAACCTTACCAATAGTTTTCGTTTTATTTGGTCTAATCCCAATACTACATAAAAATCTGTAAAGTCTAACGTTGCTAAACTGAATACGAAAATAAGTGCCTTTTGTGTTATAAGAACTTCTCTTTAATCCAACTTTACATTTCAAATTTAGAAGTCTAATAAAAGTTTCTAACTGATCTTTATCTTTGGAAGTTAAATCAATATGTCTTCCATCATTAGATAAACTACCATCAGTTGCGATTAATCCTACCGCATATGCTAAGTCGGCTGTCCAAATCACGAGCTAATTTTATCATATCTCAAGTATATAGCGTATACCATTTCACCACATCCGCAAGTGCCGAAGAGAGGAGTCGAATCCTTCGATTACACTCAGGACAAGCCTCCATCTCTGGTGCCCCAAGGGAGATTCGAACTCCCACGCCATTTCTGACACTGACTTCTGAGGCCAGCCTGTCTACCAGTTCCAGCATCGGGGCGAAAATCTACCATTCCATCACTTCGGCATGCTCAGTGCAAGCACCTCGACAAGTATTATATCAGTTGCACCTATACCGCATATTTTACCTTAATAATTTTAAGTTTGCAGCTTTATGATAAATTACTCAAATTATGGCCCTTGTTGATTTGATTCTTACTACCCTATAGTGTATAATTCTCCAAAGGAGAATTAACAGGTTCTGCGAGCGCGAACTATAATGTTGCTCTGTGAAGCGCGAAGCAGGTCCTTATAATTAGCTTTCTATGAAATTTAAATTAGCTTTGATCTCTATTTTAATACCTTTAATTTTTATCCAGCCTATTACTGGGGATGTTAAACTTAACTCTC
>CAZMNS010000106.1:0-1942 GCA_964567705.1 uncultured Gammaproteobacteria bacterium
CATTAACTTTAATGTAACATTTATGGGATTTATATTCTATTCCATCCCTTTCAAGAATTAGAAATTTGAGAGAAAAGAGGTGTGAAGCTAAGTCACCTGGAAGGTGCATTTTTCAAAACAACCCACCAAGAATGACTCGATGGGTTGTTTTGATTTAAATAAACTTAATTTTGTGGATTTCCACAAAGATTACTTAAAAGTCGTGCTGCGGGTCGCCGCATACGGAGCTGTTTCTGTCTCCAGTCCCGCCGGTGACT
Source organism: uncultured Gammaproteobacteria bacterium (assembly GCA_964567705.1). Classification (GTDB taxonomy): domain Bacteria; phylum Patescibacteriota; class Microgenomatia; order Daviesbacterales; family UBA10151; genus CAZMNS01. The sequence continues at coordinate 258 of CAZMNS010000106.1, forward strand.
CCACCTTCTGCTCCCTGCCCCACGTTGTCATCGGTACCGTCAGCAAACTCGTCGTATCCCTGGACACCAGGGGTTGTTCTATCGACATCATGGACACTATCGTAGTTACCCTGTTGGCCAAAGGCCCCAAATGCTCCCGAACTGGCACCTGTATTGCATTGTGCGCCAGCCTCGGCAGCTTGTTCACAACCCTTTGCTGATGCATCACAGTAAGTTGCAAAAGCTGGAGTTGCCATAGTAGCTAGCATAACTGCACCTGCTGATGCACCAATTAGAAATTTCTTAATATTCATTTTCTCACCTCCCTTAAAGTTAATTTGAAAAACTATCTTAGTACTTTTGAATCATTAGACTATAAGAGGTTTGTAAGCATTTTGCAATAAGCTGAGCTTATGAGCGAAAAGCTCAGAGCTTTAACTTATAAGAAAAAAGTTTTTACAAAGCCTCTAAATTTATTTTTAAAATCCTATCATCACTTTCTGCAGGATTACCTCTACCATCTTTGTTACTGGTTGTAATATATAAATTTCCATCTGGGCCCACTATTGCCTCCCTTAATCTCCCATACTCATTTTTTAAATACCTTTTTAATTCTTTTGTACTTGGATCAAATGAAAAAAGTGATACTCCCCTAAGCGCTGAAAAATAAAACTTCCCATCTTTAAATGCTAATCCTGAGGGTGCCCAGGTATCTGACCCACTATTAATTATAGGAGTCTCCATACCTGATATTTGCTCAGTACCTTGTATTGTTGGCCAACCATAATTTTTGCCTTCTTCTATCTTATTTAGTTCATCTTTTGTAGATGAACCATGCTCTGCTGCCCATAAGTTTCCTTGATCATCCCAAGCTAAACCCTGAGGGTTTCTGTGACCATAAGAGTAAACTTTCGCTCCATCATCTGTAACTCTTAAAATTTTACCAGCAAGTGAGTTTTTATCTTGGGCTAAGGATGGCTCACTAGCGTCCCCAGTAGTTATGTAGAGCATATTATCTGGACCAAACTTTATTCTTCCACCGTTATGATTAGAGGCACCAGGAATTTGATCAATAATAATTTTTTCATCAATTAATTTTTTATCACTAAATGTAAACCTGGAAACTCTGTTTAAAGTATTATCCTCTGATCCTGAGTAAGTATAGTAAAGATAAAGATAGTTATTGTTATTAAAATCTGGATGCAAAGTTACCCCCAAAAGCCCCCCTTCACCAATTTGTAAAACCTCATCTATTTTTGCAATTGTTTCAACCTTTGATGAACTTTTAACATCCACTTTTTTTAAATTTCCATTTCGCTCTGTTACTAAAAGATTTCCATCAGGTAAAAAAGCAATTGCCCAAGGAGTATCTAGACCCTCAGCAATTACAGTTACTTGAGCAGAGTTAAGGTTATTAATACTAGGCGAGCTAGGCGGTGTTTCATTTAAGTTAGAGATAGGTAATTTAAAATAAGCAAATACTGCTCCTGCAATAATTAGTCCACAAATAATAGCAATCGCTATTTTCATCTCAAAAATTATACTATATGTGAGGACTTTTTTAGATGGCAAGTTGTGCGTCTTTTAAAAATACTGTACTCTAAGTTTAGCCTATGAATTTATCCATAGACCCAACTTTACAAAAACAACTCAAAGAAGAGAGTTTAAGTTATATCTCCGATAAAATCCCTGGATTTTTCCGTCAA
>CAZMNS010000106.1:1952-2671 GCA_964567705.1 uncultured Gammaproteobacteria bacterium
AACACGAGATATGTACGTCAAGAAGTAGACAAGAAATGTAAATAGTACAACAGAGAGCGAAAAATTATAAGAGATAGAAGATGAGTTGAGAGAATAAAAAAACTTACCATTCCCCCTGCTTGGGAAAAAGTCTGGATTAGTCCAAAAGCTAACGGACACCTACAGGTAACAGGTGTTGATGATAAAAAAAGAAAGCAATATATTTATCATCCAGAATGGATAAAAATCTGCCAGGAAAATAAATTCTCTAAATTAGCGAGTTTTGGATTAAGTTTACCCAAAATCAGGCAAAGAGTAGATTATTATTTACAAAATAAAAGAATAGATAAAAGAAAAATACTGGCTACTGTGGTCTGGCTGTTGGAACATACTTTTATTCGAATAGGTAATGAGGAGTATTCAAAGACAAATGACTCATTTGGTTTAACCACCTTAAGAAACCGTCATGTTAGAGTAGAGGGTTCTGATGTGATCTTTAAATTTAAAGGTAAAAGTAGTATTTTTCATGTTCTTAAAGTCACAAATAAGACTATCGCTCATACTATTAAGAAATGTATCGAACTTCCTGGGTTTGAATTATTTCAGTTTTTAGATGAGAAAAATAATAGGCAAGTTATTGATTCATCAGATGTTAATCTTTTTTTAAAGGATCTGACAAAGGAAGATTTTTCGGCAAAAGACTTTAGAACTTGGGGTGCAACCAATCTTTCTGCTATTAA
>CAZMNS010000107.1:0-2657 GCA_964567705.1 uncultured Gammaproteobacteria bacterium
GTGTGCTCTTCCGATCTTTACCATTGAGCTTAAGATGGGTTAAACATTCTTTAATCATGTCTTCTAAAAACAAATTTCCCAAGTGTTGTGGTGGGTTAGATAAGATCAGATGATAGGTGCGACTACTTACTTCTGAGAATAAATCTGACAGATAAACCTCACAATTTTTAAGTTTATTTAGCTCAATATTTTCTTTTGCTAAATTAACTGCTCTTAAATGATCATCTAATAAATGAATATGACCTTTGGGATTAAGCTTTGAAGCTGTAATCCCCACTACTCCTGCACCCGTGCCTAAATCAGCTATCATAGTTCCATCCTCAAGTTCCACTTTATCTATTAGTAGTCTTGTGCCACTATCTAACCCACGCTCGGAAAACACTCCTGGCTTAACTTTAAATTTAATTTCAAAACCTCTTAAGTTTTCTATAATTACATTCTTCATAGCCTCTCCTTTGCTTCCTTTAACTTCTCAATTAATTTTGAGTAAGTCCTTAAATTATGGATAGTTGCCAGTCTTCCAGCTGTAAACTCCTCAATTTTAAAAAGATGATGCAGATAACCCAAAGAATAGTTTTGACAAGTGTAACAATCACAAAATGGTGAGATAGACCTATTATCTCTTGTGTATTTTTCTCTACTTACAAAGATAAATCCAAAAAGGTTTGGCTCATTTAAAACATCTACTTTGTCAGGATCTTTATTAAAAACATATAACCTTTGATGCCTAGCATCCCTAGTTGGCAGGACACAATCAAAGATCTGATACCCCATCTTAGTGCAATCAACTAAAGCTTGAGGATTACCTAAACCCAAGGCATATTTGGGCTTATCATCAGGCATTAGTTTGGCAGTGAAATCCAAAATTGGGTTATTTACTTTTCCATCTTCCACTGGCCATCCTCCAAACCCATAACCATCAAAGCCAATTATAATTAAAGCTTTAGCACATTTTTCTCTTAAGTGTGGCTGCCTTCTTCCTTGGATTACCCCAAAAAGCAGTCGCCTGTTCTTCTTATTTAATTTTCTAATCTGAGTTTGTTTTAAAAACTCTTCTTTGCATCTTTTTGCCCATTCCACTGTCCGCCTGACAGCATTTTCTACTTCCTCTTGCTTAGCATTAATTGCTGGTACATCATCTAAACAAATTAAGATATCAGTCCCTAGATCAAACTGAACTTGGATGCTCTTTTCTGGGGTGAAATCATACTTTTCTCTACCCCCCAACGAGCCTCTTATGAAACTTACTCCATGATCAGTAACTTTACCATATGATTTTTGCTGATAAATTAAAGATAAAACCTGAAAACCTCCTGAATCAGAGATTATTAGTCCATCCCAATTCATAAATTTTTTTATTCCTCCCATTTCTTTAATAACACTCATTCCAGGTTGAGATAAAAGATGAAAAGTATTAACAATAATCCCTTCAATACCAGTACCAACCATATCCTGACTGTCAATTGATTTAACAACTCCCCTAGTTGCATCAGGGCAAAAAATAGGAAAGTCAATCTTTTTACCTTTAATAATTAAGTTATTTAGATATTTCATATAAACAGGGAAATTATACGAGCGAAGCCAGCAGTAATCAAAAATATAAGGTAGATTGCGAGCGAAGTCGAATACATAAAAGTAGTTTGAAAGTTTTGTTTGTAGATCTAATTAACAAAATTTTCATACAGCGAGACTAGAGTAACGAGCAAGATGATTACCACTTAACTAGTCGAGCGGTACTTTTAGTATCGACGAGCGAGCTACTAAGAATCTTTTTTCTCCTCTCCATCCTCCTCTACAACCTCACCTTCTACAGCTTCAGTTTTTGGAGCTTCTTCTTGAGAAGATTCCTCTGAAGCTTGTCCAGATCCTTCAGCTGGTTGCTCACCTCCCTGTCCTTCCGTAGCTCCTGGAGCGGAGGAGGAATACATAGCTGCACCAATTTTTTGGATAGCTTCAGATAGTACATCCATTTTGGGTTTTAAATCCGAAGTAGTAGCAGTTTGGACAACTCCTTTTAGATCATTTAATTTTTGCTCAACGTCTGTTCTGACCTCAGGAGAAACTTTATCTCCAGCCTCTTTAAGAGTCCGCTCAGTTGTAAAAATTAATGTATCTGCTTGATTTCTTACCTCTATTTCTTCTTTTTTCTTTCTATCTTCCTCAGCATTAGCTTCAGCTTCTTTAGTCATCCGTTCAACTTCTGCCTTATCCAAACCTGTTGAACCAGTGATAGTTATTTTTTGCACTTTTTCAGTTGCTTTATCTTTTGCAGATACATTTAAAATTCCATTGGCATCAATATCAAAAGTAACCTCAATTTGAGGAATACCTCTAGGGGAGGGTGGAATTCCATCAAGTACAAATTTACCCAAAGATTTATTATCTGAGGCCATTGGCCTTTCCCCTTGCAGGACATTAATCTCAACTGCTGGTTGATTATCTGCAGCTGTTGAGAAAACTTCTGATTTAGAGGTAGGGATTGTAGTGTTTCTAGCAATTAATGGTGTAGCTACCCTACCCAAAGTTTCTATTCCTAAAGTTAGGGGAGTCACATCAAGTAGCAACACATCTTTTACCTCACCACCCAATACCCCTGCTTGGATGGCCGCCCCAACAGCTACCACCTCATCTGGGTTAATACCTTTATGAGGCTCTTT
>CAZMNS010000108.1:0-2304 GCA_964567705.1 uncultured Gammaproteobacteria bacterium
CAGAAAATTTTGCCAAAATAATTGAGAAGCAGGGGGCTTTTGCCAGATTGTTTATAAAAGTAGAAATTCCTCCGGCAACAGAAGCAGAAACAATCCAGATTATCCAGGAAAGGGCAATAGAACTAGAAAGGTTTAAAAAGTTAAGACTAAGTTACAAAGCTATAAAACTTTTGATAGAACTCTGCACCAAATTAATTCATGACAGAGTTTTGCCAGACAGCGCACTTTCTATTCTTGAGCAATCAACAACTTTAGCCAAAAATGGGTTAATCAACACAGAGACCATTAAAGAAACTATAAGTAGTAGAGTAAATGTACCACTTGATGCAGTTGGGACGGCTGTGAAAAAAGAGTTATTAGATTTAGAAAGCAAGATCCATCAAAGGTTAATTGTTCAACAAGAAGCAGTAAAAGCAGTTGCTGACACTTTAAGAAGAGCAGCTGTGGCTTTAAGGGAAGAGTCCCGTCCTATTGGTTCATTTCTTTTTGTAGGACCAACTGGTGTTGGCAAAACAGAATTGGCCAAAATTCTATCAGAGGAATATTTTAAAACTGACGGGGCTTTTGTAAGGTTTGATATGTCTGAGTATCAAACAGTAGATGCTGTAAATAGACTTATTGGAACTACCCAAGAGCCAGGACAATTAACAGAAGCTATTAAGAATAAGCCATACGCGTTACTTTTATTAGATGAGTTTGAGAAAGCTAATCAGACTATTTTGACGCTATTTTTGCAAGTCTTAGAAGATGGAAGATTAACTGACTTTTTGGGTAAACATATTGATTTTACAAATACTATTATTATTGCTACTTCTAATGCTGCTTCACTGACCATAGCCTCTGGATTACAATCTAACATGTCCGTTGAGCAGTTAAAACCTAAGGTTAATGAAGAACTTTTAAGGCTTTATAAACCAGAATTAATTAATAGATTTGATGAGGTAATTATATTTAAACCTTTATCTCAGGCAGATTTAGAAAAAATTGTTTCCTTAAAATTAGAAGCTCTAAAAAATAAACTTAAAGAACAAGGGTATCTAATAGAGTTTGATAGCCAACTTATATCTACTTTAGCAGAAAAAGGTTACGATCCAGTGCTTGGAGCCAGGCCAATGAGAAGGCTAATTCAGGACAGCTTGGAAGCTAAATTATCTATCCAAATATTAGATGGTAAACTTATCAAAGGAACCCCTATTAAAGTAGGAGTAGAATTACTTTAAGGTGTTAAAAGTTGCAAAGGTGCTGCTTCAACTGGAGAAGGAAGTATACCCCTAGTTACTAACATTATTTTTTCAAAAAACCTGCCTGATTGTATTACTTCTTTATCAAATGCGTTTTGATATTTTTCTAGAATATAAGCTATTGGAGTTAGTCTGTATAAATTATTAATATCAGAGAAGATAAAACCAATAGGAGTTTGAGAGCTACTTTTTGGACCCCCTTCCGATAGCATATGTGTGATCAGGGCTGTTTGTGTATCATCTTCGCATGCTGCAACCTCATCTTCCTTGCGATCTCTCAAAATATCCTCTTTTGTTAATTGAGGTATGGGAATATGTCTGATGGCTTCATTATATTCTCCAATAAATGTTTCTAAGCTCCAACCTTCTCCAGGTGTTGAGTCAATTTGAGGAATTAATACACCTGTAAATATTAAACTCCATGCACGAGATAAATTTAAGAAGTCATAATTTGATAAATCATGAAAATTGTTATCAAAAGTAAAAACTTCACCGCTCCCTGTAAATTTTTCTAAAAAAGTTTTTAGGTCTTCTCTGCCTTTTTCTTTGAAAGCTTTTCCTACAGCTTTTGCAGGTGATACCCGAAAACCAGATTCTCTTTTATTCGCTAACCAATTTCTTGCTCTTTGTGCAAGCTCAGCCTCTATATGTTCAAACATAATTAGCTAGCATTTTATTCCTGAAAAAAATTTATGTCAAATATTAAAACTCAATACTTCAATAACATTGAAGTATTGACAACCACTGTACAATTATTTGAAAGTTAATTTATGACAAATCTGGTAATTGTTGAGTCACCTACAAAAGCCAAGACTTTGGCTAAATTTTTAGGCAAAAAATATCAAATAGAAGCTTCAATGGGTCATATTAGGGATCTACCTAAAGCTGAGCTGGGAGTGGATATTGAGAAAGATTTTGAACCTTTATATGTTATACCTAGGGATAAAAGAAAAAGAGTAAATGAGTTAAAAAGATTAGCTAAGAGTGCAAAACAAGTTTGGTTAGCAACAGATCCTGATAGAGAAGGAGAGGCAATTGCCTGGCATATAGCCCACATTATTTC
>CAZMNS010000108.1:2314-2622 GCA_964567705.1 uncultured Gammaproteobacteria bacterium
AAAGATCAAGATGGACGATTTGGCAACGGTAGCACTAAACCAGAAGAAGATTTGTCCAAATCTGTCCAAATAAAAAGAGTTGTTTTTCATGAAATTACACCAGAAGCTGTAGGAGAAGCCTTTGAGCATCCCAGGGAGCTAGATTTAAAACTTGTTGATGCTCAACAAGCAAGAAGAGTTTTGGATAGATTAGTAGGTTATAAACTCTCACCCCTGCTTTGGAAAAAAATTAAAAGAGGATTGTCTGCAGGCAGAGTCCAATCTGTTGCATTAAGGTTAATTGTAGAAAGAGAAAAGGAAGTTTTAGC
>CAZMNS010000109.1:0-1580 GCA_964567705.1 uncultured Gammaproteobacteria bacterium
AAAGCTCTTCCCCAAGAATATCGTGCTTTCATCATAGTTGTTGCTTTTTCTCTTCCTCCAATAAATTCCATCGTATGAGCTAAAATGGTTTGACCTGGAGCAATAATTATTACTGGATCATCTGATGACAGTCCTTCAAAATCTTCCTCTTGATAAAATTCTTTTGGGTCAGTTAATATTTCTCTCACTGTTTTAGCCTTTATAGGTCCTTTCCATAAATCTTTAACATGATTAGGATTATGCGGATTAAAAATTCTCCTTCTACCAGGATGTTCAGGCCTTGTTGTCCAGTACCATTCTCCTAAAGATAAATCGTAGCTGGAAGTCTGAATTCTATCTTCCCTAAAAGGAAAGATTACAATCCACCCTTCACTCATTCCTTTTTTAATCATTTGCCCAGAAAGGACTGATTGGGGAAATCTGTCTTGCAAAGCTTCAATTAAATCCGCCCCAAAATCTGGATTTGAAACTAAGGTAGATACTACTAATCTACTTAGCCTTAGTGATAATATTTCATTATCTTCGATATGCGATACTACGGCTTCAGAGAGCTTTGCTATTTCTTCCGGTGAAAATCGTGATGTTGCTGAAGAAGTCTCACTCATAAACTCTAAAGAATTTAACCTATAGATAGAGTTTTTGCAACTGGGTCAAAGTGGATCAAAATTAAATTTATCTCATGAATGGATACATTGAAAGCCACTTGTTAGGAGTAGTTTGCCTACTAAGGTCTAAGATTAAAGATAAATCTACAGTATATCTGGCTCTTTGCTGAAGAAGTTGTGAAAGTTTGACATTTTGATAGTGATCAAAGTTTTCTACTCTGTCTCTTACTCGTTCACTAAATTGGCCAATAAATACTAAATGATAAACAAACCTATTTGACCACCAATTTTTTACTCCATTTGCCCAGCCTTCTAAATCTTCCACTTTAGCTGAAGGATCACCGTTTATTCCATGACCATTTAAAGATTCAACTATCGGATATCCACTACATGAAATAACTACTCTTTCAGCTTGCTTAGTTTCCATAAGAGAAATTTGAGGAGGATTTTTTAGAGGCCCTCTTTAAAATTAATTTGTTACAACAGTTTTGTCAACACTACCTTTAGGTTTATTGCGAAGCAAAAGACTAAGTTTATTTAGGCTTATTCCACGAAGCAAATTTACATTTAGGATAGTTGGAACAACCATAAAAACTTTTTCCCCTTCTGGTTTTTTTAATAACTATATCTCCGCCGCAGTCTGGACATTTTAAACCTAACTTTTCCTCAATACTTTCGGTATATTTACACTCGGGGAAACCTGAACAGGCAAAAAATTTACCAAATCTACCAATCCTGACTATTAAAGGTTTTCCGCATGTTGGACAAATTTTATCTGTTGTTTCAGAAACTACCTCAACTTTTTGAGCAGTCTCCATGGTACTCACTAATCTTTCACTAAGAGGGCTAAAAAAAGCTCTTATTGTCTCTTTCCACTTTCTTTCACCTCTTGAGATATCATCTAGTTGATCTTCCATTTGAGCTGTAAAGAGGTAATCAAAAATTTCTGGGAAATATTTAATCAAAAAGTGAGTT
>CAZMNS010000109.1:1590-2278 GCA_964567705.1 uncultured Gammaproteobacteria bacterium
CATCAATACTGAAAAACTTCACGCACTTTTAGATGAATATTCTAAAAGCTGTAGAATTGCGTGTTACTGTGAAAGAGACAAACAGTTACGGAAATATGATTGTAATTTTTAACGGCATAGAAATATTTAATCAAAAAGTGAGTTACTGCAGTTCCTAAAACTGTTGGGATAAATTTTTTCTCTTTTCTCTCAACATAGTAACGCTCTTGAATTGTAGATATAATTGGAGCATAAGTAGATGGTCTACCAATCCCTAACTCCTCAAGTTTTTTTATTAAAGAGCTTTCAGTATACCTGGGAGGAGGCTGTGTAAAATGCTGCTCCGGATTTAACCTTAAAAGCTTTGCAGATTCCCCTTCAGCAAGTTCGGGTAAAATCTGTTTTTTACTGTCTTCTCCTTCTTCTTCATCGCTGTATTGTTTAACGCCATAAACTTTTAACCAGCCGTCAAATTTTAAAACTGACCCACTTGCTCGCAACAAGTAAATTTCCGAAACATCTTCTGCCTCAATATCAACTGTTGTCTGATCTAGTAGCGCATCACTCATTTGAGAAGCCATCATCCTTTTCCAAATTAGCTCATAAAGTCTTTTGTGATCCCTAGTAATAAAAGCTCCAGCCAGCTTTTCCGGGGTAATTTTAATATTTGTAGGTCTAATCGCTTCATGCGCTTCTTGGGCATTTTTAG
>CAZMNS010000109.1:2288-2591 GCA_964567705.1 uncultured Gammaproteobacteria bacterium
ATCCATGCTCATAAAGATTTTGAGCTAGCATCATGGTGCGCTTGGCACTAAACCCTAACTTAGTTCCTGCGGCTTGCTGCAATGTAGAGGTTATAAAGGGCGGGCTTGGGTAACGTTTAACTTCTCTTTGCTCTACTTTTTTTATTAAGTAACTTGCTTTTTCTAAACTTCTAATTAACTGCTCTGCTTGCGCTTTATTTTTTATCTCAACTTTTTTCCCATTAACCTCTATAAGCAATGCATAAAAAGTATGATCTTTAGGTCCTTCGTCGCTATCTCGCTCCTCAGGACGACGCTTTGTCA
>CAZMNS010000110.1:0-1534 GCA_964567705.1 uncultured Gammaproteobacteria bacterium
TTGTCTGCAAATTTTATTCTTTGGCTCTCACAGTAGTTGGAATTATCCTAACTTCGATCTCCCCTACCAAACCCATTCTTCGTAAAACATCCAGTGATTGACCCGTTAATAAATTTCTTTCTTTGCGTCGATAAATTACAGTTCCAATTACTGAATAATCATCAGTGTCCCTATGTAGTTTTTCAGCCAAATCTTTCATTGCCTGTTTCGTATCTACCCTAGCTGCCATCAGTTCTTCATCACTCACTACCCCAGCTTCAGCTAAAACTGTTACATTTACTTCAAACTTTCTCTCTTCGCTCATCCAATACATTATAATATAATTTGCTTTCCCTGCTTAGATTTCTTAAACTTATCCTAAGCTTCTTTAGTTTATTTGAATTTTTGAGCAGAAAAAGATTATACTGGACGATTCGACAGATTAAACTTTTAGAACAGATTTAAGTTATGCTCGAATCTGTCCAAAATAGTTATGCGGATTTTAATTACTTTTTTAATAGGGCTGTTCTCTTTTTTCTATTTAGCTGAGCTTTTAGTTAGGTTCTTTCAGATTACTGTTCATAGCATTATCGGTATTAGTGTCATTATCCTGGGCTTCTTAATAGGCTTTTTTGGCTACCTTTTTATCCCAGCGCCAATAGATATCTTGCTTTCTGCGTTTCTAATAGGCTCCGGAATTGGATTAACTTCCTTTCATCTACTTTCTAAAAGATATATTGTCTCAGAAAGACTTGAGCATCAATTTCTCAAGCGTCACGAAACTTTTTTTGAAAGGATTTTAGAGATTTTGCCTGGAGCCCTAACTTGGGTTGCCCTAACCTCTCCTTTATGGCTTTCTTTTACCCTTCCCTTTGCCCTAGCTTATATTATTATCCTGGCTGATGTTTACTGGTTATTTAACTCATTAAAAATTGCCACTCTAATTTTAATAGGGTATAAAAAAATGGATTGGGCTAAAAAGCAGGATTGGCTAGAAAGATTAAAGATAGATTTCCCCGGATGGGACAGCTATTACCATCTGGTTTTAATGCCTACTTATAAAGAACCTCTGGAGGTTTTAATTCCATCATATCTTGGTGTTATCAACTCTAAGTATCCAAAAGAGAAGATTTTGATGGTTGTAGGGTTTGAAGAAAGAGATAGTCCAGAAAAAATAGCAGCTACTAAAAACTATTTACAAAAAATTGAGGATAAAATTAGTGGAGTTTTTATAACTACCCACCCCTTTGGTCTACCAGGAGAAGTTCCTGGGCAAGGATCTAATAAAAACTGGATGATTAAAAAGATCTTGCCAGAACTAAAAAAGAGAGGCATCCCCCAAGAGAAAGTATTTGTTACAACACTGGATGCTGACTTTGTAATCCACAAGCAGTTCTTAGCCGGAGCGCTATATAAATATCTTTCTATTAATGAAAAGATAAGGGATAAAAGAAGTTTTACAGGCGCTTTTTTATATCACAACAATTATTGGCAAACCCCAACACCAATGAGACTGATTGCTACAGGAACCAGCTTTTGGCAGTTAGCAGAAATG
>CAZMNS010000110.1:1544-2557 GCA_964567705.1 uncultured Gammaproteobacteria bacterium
TCAGGAGATGCTGTCCAAGATGTAAATGTAGTTAAAACTTTTCAAAACCAATATTTACAACTTAAAAGGTGGGCTTATGGGGTAGAACACATTCCTTTTATCGTTAAAGAGTATTTTAAAAAACCATCAATAGATTTTTGGGACAAAACTGATAAGTTATTTTTTGTTCTTTGGGCTAATCTTAAATGGAGTACTATGGCGTTATTTATTACTTTTGGTGGCTTATTAATTCCGATTATTAATCCTAACTACAAGCAATCAGTTTTGGCTATTAATTTACCAGTAATCTCTTCTTGGATTTTAACAGCGGCTTTTTTTGGTCTTTTTGCAACCATCTATGTTCATGAAAAAACTGCTCCTAAAAGACCTGCTAACTGGGGAATCTTTCATCGAGTTTGGAGTTATATTCACTGGGTATTAATTCCCGTAATTTTAGTAACTATCTCTACTTTACCTGCTATCCACGCTCAAACATCTCTAATGCTGGGTCGCTATATGGAGTTTAGGGTCACCCAAAAATCAAGAGCCTCGTAAAGATTATGTTTAATATCCTAAATTACACTAACTTCCATGATACAATCTCTTTTATTTTTATCAGCTTAGCTTTTTTTATTCCTATAGTGTTGACATTTTTTTATCTTCTAAACTTTTCTTATTTACCTAACCAGCTACCTTTATTTTACTCCTTAAGCTGGGGTCAGTCTCAGCTGGTTACTAAACAACAGTTTTTAGTGCTGCCTTTGATCACAGTACTTATCACTATAGTTAATTTAATTGTGCTGTGGCATCTACACCCTTCTCAGATAATCTTAAGGCGAATGGTCTGTTTAGCAAGCTTGCTTTGTGCAATCTTAGTATTTATTACTGGGGTTAAAATAATAAATATCTTTATATAAATGTTAATCCTTCTCCCAGCTATCATAGCTTTTTTAATCACTGTCACCTCTATTCCGTTTACGATCATGCTAGCTAAAAGATACAAATTACTCGATGATCCTAAAAAAAGACCTCAT
>CAZMNS010000111.1:0-2543 GCA_964567705.1 uncultured Gammaproteobacteria bacterium
AGATTAATAAGGATTTATCAAAAACATAAATCTCATCTTCTGGAGAGTTTATCTCGACGAATAAACTTACTGGTTTTTTAGTAACAGGAATATAGTTTGAGAGTTTAGAGGTTTTGATGGTGTCAGAGTTTAAGATGTAATATATTCCTCCAAGAAACGCAGTACTAATAATAAGTAAGCTTAGGTGAGCAATTATGAAAGCTTTAGCGGACAGCAGTTTATCCATAGGTTAGCAACTAGTAGCTTTATTCTTTCTCACAGAGTTTATCACAAAATATGGCTTGTTGATACCAAAACTTTTATGCTAGAATCTCTCCATCATGGATATCTTCTGGTACGGCCAAGCCTTATTTAAACTCAAGGGTAAAAGCGCAACTGTTGTTATTGATCCATATCTTCCTGAATTTACTGGCCTTAAACTTCCTAAGGATTTAAGCGCTGACATTGCTATTAAAACTCATAACCACCAAGACCACTCTAACCTGGCAGCTGTAACCGGAGAAAAAATAGAAGTAGCTGGTCCTGGTGAATATGAAATAAAAGGGGTGGCAATTACTGGTGTTGGAACTTTCCATGATAAAAAACAAGGTGAAGAAAGAGGTAAAAATACTATTTATAACATTCATATAGAGGGATTAAATATTGTTCACTTGGGAGATTTAGGACATATCTTAAATGATCAGCAGGTTCAATCTTTGGGGGTGGCTGATATTTTACTTATCCCGGTTGGCGGTGTTTATACTATTGATGCTAAAGATGCTTCAGAAATTGTTTCAGAGCTTGAGCCAAAAATTATTATCCCAATGCACTATAAACTACCAGATCTTAAATTTAATCTGGACCCTTTAGATAATTTCCTAAAAGAGATGGGAGCTGAAAACAGCGAACCTGTAGCTAAACTGACAATTACTAAAGAAAAAATTCCAGAAGAACCACAGGTGGTAGTACTTAGTAAGAGTTAAAGTGAATTTCTAATTTCAAATGTCAAATTTCTAATTCTCAATAATTTGAAATTGGTATTTATTTGAAATTCTATTATGAAGTCAATTACCTTTAATAAATCAAACCCTATTAATAAGCTTCCTCCGCAAAATATTGAGGCTGAGCAGAGTTTACTTGGAGCGTTGCTGATTGATAAGGATGCAATTGTAGCCATCGCCGAGATCTTGCGTCCTGATCATTTTTACAGAACTGAACAGCACGGACAGATTTATAGCGCTATCCTAGAGCTGTTTGAGAGAAGAGAGCCGATTGATTTAATAACAGTGACCGAAAGACTAAAACAGAAAAGTGTTTTAGATATTGTTGGTGGATCAGCCTATTTAGCTGAACTTGTTAATATGGTGCCTACCTCAGCTCATATTCTCTCTTATGCCAGGATTATTAAAGAACATGCGCTCAGGCGTCAGTTAATTTCTAACTCTAGTCAGTTTATTAATTCTGCTTTTGACGAAAGTATTGAGTTAGAGCAGATTATTGAAAAAAGCGAGCAAGCAATATTTGCTCTTTCTCAGCAACATATTAAAAGAGATTTTATCCCGCTTAAAGATGCCTTAGCAGAAAGTTTCGATAGGTTAGATGAGCTGCAGCGTTCTTCTGGAAAGTTAAGAGGGGTGCCTACAGGTTTTAAGGATTTAGATAATATGTTGGCAGGCTTTCAAGATTCTAATTTAATAATTTTTGCAGCTAGACCTGGTCAAGGAAAAACTAGTTTTGTTTTAAATGTAGCTCAACATGTAGCTGTTAATACTAACTTGCAGGTGGGAATTTTTTCTTTAGAGATGTCTCAAGAAGAATTAGTAGATAGGTTATTAGTTGCTCAAGCTGATATTGACGCTTGGAGATTAAAAACAGGTAAGTTAGATGAAAAAGATTTTGACAAACTGTCACACGCTATGGGTCAGCTGGCAGAAGCCCCAATTTTTATTGATGATACTCCTGGTGCTTCTTTATCAGAACTTAGAACTAAAGCTAGAAGGCTGCAAATAGAGCATGGATTAAAGCTTTTGATTGTAGATTATTTGCAGCTTATTAGAGGTAGGAATTTAGAAAATAGAGTCCAAGAAGTTTCTGAGATCTCACAGGGATTAAAAAATTTAGCCAGAGTGTTAAAAATACCAGTATTAGCTGTTTCTCAGCTCTCTCGTGCTGTTGAGGCAAGGGGGAGTAGAAAACCACAACTTGCAGATTTAAGAGAATCTGGAGCAATTGAGCAGGATGCAGATGTGGTGATGTTTATTTATAGGGAAGATCCAGAGAATATGGAACAAACTAAGTTGGAGATTGCCAAACATAGAAATGGTCCAACAGGAGAGATAAATTTATTCTTTAGAAGAGAGAGAATCAAATTTTATGGTATGGAAAAAGTTAAAGCTACTAATAAACCTAAAGAATCTGAAAAAGAGTCTTAGGAAACAAAACCTGCCGCAGCAGCATGAAATTAGAGGTTCAGCCATTTTTAACCTTACCATTTACTGAACAGCCTTATCAGGTAACAGAGGGTTGGGATTACACCCCTGAAGAAACTGCAATTCATGGGTACA
>CAZMNS010000112.1:0-257 GCA_964567705.1 uncultured Gammaproteobacteria bacterium
GGCCAGCCGGACCTTGCGGTCCCTGCTTGCCTTCAGGGCCTCGGAGTTGCTCGAGGAGTTTGGGATCTTCGGCGATTGCCGATTTAACCTGAGAAACTGTTACCGAAGCTCCCTGCGGGCCAGGTTCTCCCTTTGATCCAGCTGGACCCTGTGGTCCGACCTTCCCCTCGGGGCCCTGCGACCCTTGGACGCCATCCGCGCCAACCAAACCTTGTTCACCTTGTGCGCCCTGCGACCCTTGCGGGCCACCACGGATT
>CAZMNS010000112.1:267-2536 GCA_964567705.1 uncultured Gammaproteobacteria bacterium
CACCCAACAGAAGCGCAAGAATTGCCAGCGCCAACGCGGCGCTCGCAACTGCCTTGAGCCATTCTGGCACCCCACCTTCAGCGGGCGGGGTGTACGCGGTGGGGGCGTTTGGCGGGAGCGTGGCCAGATGAGCCGAGATGCGCCCACGAAGGGCATCATCCGTCTCACCAGCCGGCCCTGCTGGCATCCCCAACTGCGCCCGGATATTGTTCATCCGGGAGCGGGTGTGTTGGTGGCTGTTAAACCACTGCTGGAACTCGGCATTATTCATGCCGTTCCTCCTTGCGTGCCGCCATGCGGTCACGCTGATTTCCAACTACTCCACATCTAGGAGCAAGATGCAGTTTTTAGGTCTGCAAACCTGTCCTTGGATGCGCCATTCTCCAAATGGTGTCTTAAACCAAGGTACTGAGAATTACCTACCAATATATATTAGTAAGCAGTTCTCAGCACCTTAAGTAAAAAACCCATTTTGAAAGAAAAAAACTATCCTTAAATTCGAAAGTTAAGAATTTTAGGTACTTATCTGTATGCCTTGTTAAAGTGCTAACACTCTAACTTTTTCTCTTTCTTCTGCAAACAGAATAAGCAAAGCTTTTCTGCGAATAAGAGAATGGTTAAAGATAAAAGGTATTATATCAAACACTATAAGATATTTCAAGATAGAAGTTTGTAAGGAAAATGAATACTAACAGACTAAAGTCTGGAGTATTCTTACTAAATAATAAATATTACTATATCTATAATAGTTAATAGTCTTATCTTCTACTTTATCTTTTACACAATCTGTGACATATCACAAATTGTGATAAATTTAGCCTTATATTTGCAATTATTTTCTGCAATTGCGAGATTTCTCGTCACTTTATCCTCTAATCTTAAAACTGTAACATTTGATATATTTTGAATTTTTTAAGCTTAATTGACAGTAATACACACTTCAGATAAACTGACCTTATTATGGATGACAAAACCAAGGATGATTTCATAAAACTTTTTAATCAAGGCTTTGAGGAAATTGTTCTTCCTCATATTGAAAGAATTGATCAAGGCATGGAAGACCTAAAAAACAGGTTAGATAGAGTTGAGGGCAGGCTTGATACATTAGAGAGGAAGATAGAAAGATCAACAGATCGATTTAGTAGAGCAGAGCATAATTTAAAGAAGTTCAGAGAGAGCTTCGTAATATAAAATTTCAGATGCTTGAGATACATGTTGAAGATCAAGAAAGAATAGTTAATCTTGAAACTAGACTTAATAAAATCGAAGCTAAAAGAGCAGCTGCTTAATTACTTTCTAACCTTGCAAATGTGATTAACCTTTGCCAATCTGTGCCTGGAGGCCAACAAGTGGATAAAATTAGGTCAGCTTGTGAACTTCTAATTGTATCTAAATCGTAAGGCGCTAAAATTAGCTTGTTTTCTACAATATATTTATACCTTTTACTTTTAAAGTAGATATAAATTACATCCCCACTTTCTAACTCTTTTACCCCATAAAATTTAGCATCATAGTTTAGGATGTTAAACACAGAGTCTGTTGAGTGGGCAAATAAAAATACTGAGCCTTCCCCAGGAAAGTAAGAGCCTTTAGCGTGTGCTACCCCATGTTTTAGCTGCTCCTTATAAAGTTCAGGTGTAGCAGGGTCAACATTTTCTACAACATTTGCCTCTAAATTAATCTTTGGTATCACAATCTTAAAATCATCAGAGACTACTTCATTCATAATCTGAGACTTCTTTTTGCTTCCTAAAAGCTTGTTTTCCTCTAAAGAAACTTCTGGTTCATTAGTATTTAGCTTATTCATCCTTAAGTTAAACTCAGCAGCAGCAACTGGTAAAATCAGACTAGCAAATCCCAAAATAAAAATTAACAAACAAAGTGCAGCTAGAGTTCTAAATATGGATTTTTGAGTTGCAACCTTCGAGGTTGCAGGCTGGTTGTTATACTTTTTTCTAAGCCACTCTTTAGCTTGAGGTGAGCTAACAACTGTCTCTTTTGCAGCTAACTGGAGATTAACATATAAAGTTCCCGCAATTTTAGAGTCTTTGTTGCGGTCGAAAAGAGTGATTAGAGAATTTGGTTGATATTGCTTAGTATTATTCATATCCCATAGTGTATTATACTAAAGTAATTGATAATTGTCCATTGATAATTGATAATTGAACTATTAACAATTAATTATGGCCCACAGAAGAGTTTTATCTTTTAAATATGCTTTTGAAGGGATCTGGACAGCCTTTAAAGAGGAGCCTAATTTAAAATTCCA
>CAZMNS010000113.1:0-2532 GCA_964567705.1 uncultured Gammaproteobacteria bacterium
ACATACTTTACTGCTGATATTGTTTATCACAAAGAGAAATTCGAGTCAGATTACGACTTAATTATTGATGTCTTTGGTGCTGACCACCATGGTCATGTTCCAAGGCTCCAAGCTGTAGTTAAAGCTTTAGGTTTTGATGTCAATAAGTTAAAAAATATTATTCACCAATACGTTAGAGTCAAAAAAGATGGAAAATTTGTCAAGATTAGCAAAAGAGCTGGGCAGTTTATTACAGCTAGGGAAGTCTTAGAAGAAGTGGGAAGTGATGCGTTTAGGTTCAGCATGTTAAGTTACTCACTCAACACACATATGGATTTAGATATCAACTTATTTCAAGAGAAATCTAGCGAAAACCCTGTTTTTTATGTCCAATACGCTCACGCCAGAATGTCTAGTATCTTAAATAAGGCTGGATCTTTAAAGGATGGTAATGATTTAAATTTACTAAAAGAGCCTGCTGAAACTCAATTAATAAAGCATTTATTAGAATTTCCAGATTTAGTAGAAGAGCTCTCTAGCAGTTTTGAGGTTCATAAACTAACCACCTATGTTCTCAGCCTAGCTGATCTTTTTCATAAATTTTATGAAAAATGTCCTGTCTTGTATTCTGGTAATGATAATCTAACAGCAGCCAGGTTAAGATTAGTTAAAGCCTCTAAAATAGTCTTGGCTAATACACTTTCCTTATTAGGTGTTTCCGCTCCTACTAAAATGTAAGGACCTGCTGCGTTCGCAGTGTGATTAATTTTACTACTCACTTGCAGAACCTTGCCTTTTAGCTGTCGCTAAAACGTAAATCAAGTATAATTAATCTATGTCTAGATACAAAGAAGGATATGGAAGAGGCTCTCCCTTAAAAGGGATTTTTAGTATTTTCAGGATGTTTTTAAGCCTAATTATCATGGGGATACTTTTTTTAGGAGTTTATCAAGCTTATATTAGCTTTGCTAATTCAGGTAAACCTGATAAAAGTTTTTCTGCATTGGAACTAATCACAAATCCTCAGCTGATCTTCTATAACTTTTTGTCTTCAGAAGCAGCTTATGAGTTGATTAATGGATTACTTACAGCTGATCCTTCTAAATCAATTGATAAAGCTAAAGAGTTGCTTCAAGAGAATAATTCTAATCAGTTAAATTCAGCGGTTAAATATAAATTTGCTGTTTTAACTGATTCTCATAATGATAATGCTAATTTGCAAAAAGCCTTAAAACAGAGTAAAGAAGCTGGAGCTCAATTTATCATTGGTTTAGGGGATTACTCTGATGTTGGTACAATTGAGGAATTAAGTAATGCTAAGAGAGAGTTTGATGCAGTTAGACTGACTTATTATTCAACTGTTGGTGATCATGATTTATGGGAGTCAAGAGATAAACAGTTATCTGCGACTCAAAATTTTTCTGATACTTTTGGAGCTACTTATAACTCTTTTTCTTATCATGGGGATAGATTTATCTTAATCTATAATAGTGATAACTATTTAGGAATTGATGGAGTACAACTTAATTGGTTGGAACAAGAATTAGCAAAAATCCCAGAAGAAGGTTATCAAAATGTTTTTGTTTTTTTAAGTATCCCTCTATACCACCCTTCATCAGATCATGTGATGGGTAAAATTGAACCTAAATTAAAAAACCAGGCAGAGCATTTAATCAGCCTGTTTAAAAAAGCAGAAGTTAATCTGGTAGTGGCTGGAGATACTCATGTTTATTCAAGTTACACTGAGCCAAACTCTCTGTTACCAATGGTTACTTCAGGTGCACTAACTTCTATTAGAAACGTTCAGGCGCCACGTTACTTATTAATTGATGTTTATGAGGATGGTAGCTATAATGTGCAAGATACAGAAATACGTTAATAGTTAATTGTTCATAGTTCATAGATAATTGTCCAAGAATAACAATTAACAGTTAGCAATTATCAATTACCAGTTAAATTATGGATAAGATCAATCAAAGAACATTAGTACTGATCAAGCCTGATGCTATGGATAGAAATTTAGCAGGGGAGATTATCGCCAGAATCGAGAGAGTGGGGCTTAAAATTCTAGATTGCAAAATTATTCAAGCCAGTGAAGAGATCGCCTCAAAACATTATCCAGACACTGATGAGTGGCTTATTAAAGTAGGAACTAATACTCTAGATGATTGTAAAAAGTATTCCTTTGATGTAGTTAAAATGATGGGAACTGATGATGCTAGAAAGATAGGAAAGATGATCTTAAAGTTTAATAAAGATTTTCTAATGTCGAGACCAATAATCGCTCTGATCTTTGAAGGGCCGCACGCAATAGAAATAGTTAAAAAAATAGCTGGCCACACAATTCCTGTACTTTCTCCAGCAGGAACCATAAGAGGGGATTATTCTAGCGAATCAGCTATCACCGCTAACTCACAAAAAGCTCCTATTAGGAATTTAGTCCATGCTTCAGGTTCTGTTGAGGAAGCCCAGAGGGAGATTAAGTTGTGGTTTGGTCTCTCCCAAGATTAGCTTTAGCTTGAGCAATCATTCTAGAGAAAGCTGCGATTTTAA
>CAZMNS010000114.1:0-2517 GCA_964567705.1 uncultured Gammaproteobacteria bacterium
TCTGCCAATAGTTTTAGAAGTTACCTCCGTAATAGAAACTTGCCTAATCTTTTGCTCAACTTTCCTAGCTATAACTTCAACTGAATCCATGGCTGGTCTTTTCTCTAAAGCTTTAGCAATCCCTATTTGAAGCTTGTTTTTGTCAAATACTTCTTTTCTACCGTCTTTTTTGATAACTATTAACTCTTGTCTTACTACTCTCTCATAGGTAGTAAACCGCTGAGTGCACTTTAAACATTCGCGTCTGCGTCTGATTTCCCCCGAGCTTGAAACTGCTCGCTTATCTATAACTTTATTAGATGGACTCTCGCAAAATGGGCAGCTCATGAATACCTACCACAACTTATTGTATAATCTTGGGTTCTGAGTCAACATAAACAAACATACCATATCCACTTCAAGACCTGTCAATATACAATATATTGGGTCACAAACTCACATTATCCTTTTGCTAATTTGACAACAAATTTTAGCTATGCTACTATTTTTGCTACCAATGAGAACCCAGGCAATACTGCTTCTGATCTCTTTTTTTGCCCTTCTTACCCTTTCTGCTATCACCTCAAGATATGCTTTAGCTGATCAACCAAAACCTAGCGACAAATCTCTTCACTCTCTTAAATGAATCTCAGCGGACTAAGAGTCAGCTGTTTCTTTCAGAAAACGCTTCTTTCGTGGCCTTCATCCATGAACTGAAGTTCATGGTTTTCGGCACACAAAATAATTTATTTACTGCTAAAAGAATAATCTAATAAAGTTTTTGCATCATCTCTCCGCTCTGTAGAGCCTAGTAATACGCCTAATACCTCTTTATCCTCTATCTTTGCTAAAGTGACTAGGGTAAGTCCTGCTTCAGGAGTATAACCCGTTTTAAATCCCACAACACCAGGGTAAGTAGTTAACAAATTTATCCCTGAGTAAAGGTCATAATCTTGATGAGAAGTTGTTTGAGGAATATAAATATGCTGGCTAGAAGAGATTTCAACTAATTTTGGCCATTTCTTAATAGCATAGCGAGACATAATTGCTACCTCATAAGCAGTGGAGAGCTGTTTATTCCCATCTTCTTCTAATCCAGATGGGTTAATAAAATTAGTATTAAACATACCTAAGAAAACAGCTTTTGAATTCATGAGAGCAATAAATTCTTCTCTTCTACCAGTCACTTGTTCTGCTAATACTTCTGAGGCATCGTTTGCTGAGACTAAAAAGATACCTGCCAACAACTCCTCTATTGTTAATTCCTCCCCTGCTATTAAAAGCATTTTATCTGGCTCCATAGCGGAGGCCCTTTCTGAAACCACTAATCTGTCAGATAGTTCTCTATTCTCTAGAGTAACAATTGCAGCCATAATCTTAACTAAAGATGCTATGGGAAGCTTTTCATTTGCATTCTTTTCATAAAGAACCTCACCAGTATTAATTTCCATAAAAAAAGCAGCTTTAGCGGTAATTTCTGGAGCATCTGAAAAATTTACTGCTGCTTTTTTAGGTACCCAAATATTATCTGAGATGTTTTTGGAACTACCTAAAACTGGAGAGATTAAGTCTTGCCTCTTAAAAGAGAGGAGACTAATTGCTCCTAAAAAAGAGATGCCCACTATCAAAAGACTCAAAAGTTTGTACCTTTTCATAATCACTGTTGACTAATAATACTAGCATAGATCAAAATGAGAATATGTATCGTTTCCTGCCCCTAGGTTTAATTTTGTTATTTTTAGTGACTTCTTTTGTTTATCTTCCCCTAAGAAGGGAGTTTGCCTATAAGTTAGGGCTATCTAATGATCAAACTCTATCTTGCTGCAAGGAAGAAGAGGTTGCTAAATCTTCTGGAGAGTTTGATGAAGCTGCTAACTTGGCAATTTTTAACAATCAGATAATAGATTATCCAAAAACTTCTTTAGCCAAGTCTTTATTTGAAGCAACCGAAGTTTCTGAACAAGTTGTACTAGGCACAACCAATGCAGCAGGAGAAGAAAAATGGATTGAAGTCTCTCTAGATGAGCAAAAATTAAGGGCTTGGGAAGGAAATAGGTTAGTTATGGATTTTCCAATCTCTTCTGGGAAATGGGCGCCAACACCTAAGGGGACATTTAATATTTGGTACAAAACCCGCTCTCAAAAAATGGAGGGGGGATCTAAAGCATTAGGTACTTACTATTATCTGCCAAATGTGCCGCATAATATGTTTTTCTATCAAGGATATGCTATTCACGGCGCTTACTGGCATAATAACTTTGGCAATCCTATGAGCCATGGATGTGTTAACTCACCCTTAGCTCAAGTAGGACCACTTTGGGAGTGGGCTGGACCAGTTGTCCCAGAAGGAGCTAATGTTGTTAGGGCCACCCCAGAAAACCCAGGAACCAGAGTTTTAGTCCACTAAAATACACACACTGGATGTGTGTTAGCTAGACACCTTGGTATATTAACTTATATCTCTATGGGTTCTGTACATAAAAGCAGCGTGGTGGTTTAAATGAGCTAACTCCTGCGCTGCTTGCTCAAAGATCTCAC
>CAZMNS010000115.1:0-2504 GCA_964567705.1 uncultured Gammaproteobacteria bacterium
GAAGTTCCTGAAAGAAGTGCATAGATGGTAGGCAGTAGCGAGTTAGTTACTTGATTTGCAAAGTACATCGAGTGTGGAGCAAGTAAATAACGGCCTATTGGGATAGCTTGGATAGCTTTATAAAAAAGAATTATTCTTACTACATCCTTTAATAACAGATACCCAAGTGTAAGGAAAATCGCTGGATAAGTTATCCTATCTGGAATTATCCCTTTTTTAAGATCAGTTAAAAATATGGTTACTAAAATAACTAAAACAAATGTCTTAAAAATTAACTCAGAAAAAATATT
The DNA here is from genome assembly GCA_964567705.1 of uncultured Gammaproteobacteria bacterium. Taxonomy (GTDB): domain Bacteria; phylum Patescibacteriota; class Microgenomatia; order Daviesbacterales; family UBA10151; genus CAZMNS01. Next base: position 291 of record CAZMNS010000115.1, read on the forward strand.
AAACTTAAAAACTTCATTTAGTGCTTCTAGGTTTGGGGGCAGTGATAGATAAAATAAAAACCCTACTAAAAACCCCATTACTATTTCTACTAATGGGTATTCAAAAGAGATAGATTTTTTGCAGTAGCGGCATCTACCTTTAAGCAAAAGATATGAGAGGACAGGAAAAAGGTCGTATGCAGCAAGATAATGTTTACACTTACTACAATACGACCTTCCCCAAAACGATTCTTTTCTAATACTTCTATCAGCTAATACCTTAACTAAACTTCCAAGAATCGCACCAAATATAAATCCAATACCAAAATTAAGTAACACAGCTTAACTTAATAAGCACAGTTGGCAACTATTCCAACTAATCCTAGATCTGAACCAACCTCGTAGGAGGCTGGATCATCTCCACCATCATTCTCCATTGTTTTCTTTTGAGTTAGATGCTGATCAGACTCTAAAACAGCATTGATCTCCCATTCAGCTGCACCATTTGTTGTATCTGCGCAATAAAGATAGTGATAGGTACTTCCATTGCTTGGATCAACTGGTAGCGTTGGGACAGAAACTGCTGATTGAGAAGTTAAATCTACCTTAACCCAGCCAGTTCCATCTGGCTCTCTTGAACCTGTGTCAGTACTTTTACCTACACAAGTTGCAGCGCCAACGCCTTTACATAAAACTTCCTGGGCTGAATCTGTTGCTTCTTGAACTGCTACGTTAATAGCTTGCTGTAAGTTTGCCAGATCAGTAAGCCTTGTAGCATCTCTACCTCTTCTGGTAAGTTCAACCGGATTAATGATAAGGACAACGATCGCAGCCAAAATGGCAATAATTGCGATAACAACTAAAAGCTCAACTAAGGTAAATCCTTGTGCGCGGGCAGTAGTTTTCAAAATTTTTCACCTCCTTTTGAAATTTGGATTAGCGTCTAGGGTAAAGATTCTAAGTTTTAAACTTATACTAAACGCTAATCAACTAAACGCTTATTTCATTTTAGACATACTCCGCAGTAGCTCGTCAAGTAGTGAGTTTAATTAAAAATGATAAACTGATAAAATGAGTGCAATACTACAAGTATTTTTAATATTTATTCTTCCTGTTATTCTAGCTTATTTAGGAATCATCCCAATAAAATTTAGGCTTTGGCTATTTTTTATTCTGGTGGTTGTAGTTAGCTTTCTTAGCCGATACGAACAATTTACTTTGCAAGAACTTGGTATAAGGTTTGATAACTTTGATGAGAGTATCATCCCTTATAGCTCATTAACATTAGCTGGTATTATTTTACTTATTGGGATAGCTAAATTACTTCATAAAAAAGTTCATCCTAATTGGTGGAGAAATCCTCATTTTCAGTTTATGTTTATTATCCTAAGTGTTACTCAAGAATTTATGTACAGAGGATACCTAATGCCAAAACTCATGGAAATTAATCCATCAGTTATATTTGTAGTAGTTGCTAATTCCCTTATTTTTATGTTTTTACACATTATCTACCCAAATAAAATTTCTAATTTATCTTTTACCTTTATAGGTGGACTAGCATTTGCTTTAGTTTATTACTACTATCCTAACTTAATCTTAATCAGTATTTCTCATGCTCTTCTTAACTTCTTTGCAGTATTATATGGTTTAGTTGGATTTGGCAGAGCTAAGAAACTAAATGAAGTACGGCAGAAGAAGTAAAGTCATTTGCAAAGATAATCTGCTATTGCAGAAAATATTTGCACTACTTTAGGCAGCAACCTTCCAGGTTGCAAGCTAAGTATTATTAAATGTCCGCAGGTGTAGCCACGGTTCCACCCCAAGGGTGTAAAATTACCTTCCATGAGAATCACTTAAACAATACATCCAGGGTATTCTACACACATCCAAGGTGTGTTAAGTAGACACCTTGGTGATAATAAAGCTTCTAGAATGATGTTGTTAACTGATAAATCGGCAGAATAATTGATAAAACTAAGAAAGCCACACCAACACCAAGCATCACTAAAACCACAGGTTCAATAATAACTGTTAAATTTTTAACTAAATGATCTGACTCTGATTCAAAATAATCAGCAATTTTATAGGAGATATCATCCACCTTTCCTGTTTCCTCACCAACCCGAAACATCTGTGAAATAATTTTAGGGAAAACTCCGACACTTTCTAACTGGTTTGACAGTGTTAAACCTCTTTCAATACCCTGGGCACATTTTTGGAGCGCTTGTTTATAAA